>CAYPAK010000026.1:12280-13633 GCA_964408665.1 uncultured Flavobacteriaceae bacterium
CGTAATAGAGATGAAGCTAACGCTATCAAAAGTGTAACAGATTTAGGTTTTGATTTAAATGAGTCGTACTACTATTATGTAACTAACGACAGTATTTCATATCACGTTTTTTTAGTAAACCTAAACAACAGAAAACAATACGAAAGTATGCTTAGTGAATATGATTTAAAAAAGACTACAACTACAAATGGCGTTAGCACTAAAATAGGATGGAGTGAATTAAGCATCTGGAATGATAACACACTTGCTTTAGTTTCTTATGACGTAAAACGTCCTTATATAGATGACAATGCAAAGCGTCTTAATCCAGATGATGATTTTTATGGTGTAAAAAAAGATTTGGGTAAACTGTGGACAAAAAAATATGCAGCAAGCGCCTTAAATAATAAAGCAAACGCTATACGTAATAACACAAGCTATATGCAAAGCAAAGACAATAATGCTGCAAGTACAGTTTGGGTCAAAAATTATGGAAATTTGATACAAAACTCCATGGAATCTTTGCGCTATTTTATGCCACGTGACGTTAGAAAAGTAATGATGCGAGGTAATTCTAGAGATATTTATGGTATTACTACTTTTACAACAAAACTTTATTTTGATAAAGATGCTATACGTATAGCAACTAAAATGAAAATAGCAGACTCTTGGAAAGATACCTATAAAAAAATGTATAAAAATAAATTAGACAAACGCTTTTTTAATTATTTTGACCAAGATAAAGCCTTAGCGTATATGAGTATGTCGGTAAATAGTGAAGAAATGTTAAAAGCATATCCGCGTATTGCAAAATCAATGTATGGTGGTCTTGCACCTGCATATAATGAAGAAGTTTCTTTAGGCGCAGAACTTATATCGTTATTTTTAGACGAAGAGGCTATAGGAGAACTTATTACAGGCGATATGCTTTTTGTTTTTAATGATTTTAGTAAAAAAGAAGTAACTTATACAAGCTACGAATATGATGAAGACTACAACAGTAAAGAGGTTACTAAAACCAAAAACGAGCTTTCTCCTGACTTTACTATTTTAATTGGTTCAGAGAATAAAGCTATTATCAATAAATTTTTACATTTAGGTGTAAAATATCACAAGATTAATAAAACAGCTAATTATTACCAATTCAAAACACCAAAATCAGTTCCATTTAATACTTATGCCGTAATGAAAGATGGCATGCTTATACTTACTACTTCTGCAACACAAATAGCTAATATAGCTTCTGGACGTTTTAAAGCAAATGCAGGAAAACATAAAAAATTAATGCGCAAAAATTCAACTGTTTTTTATGTAAACAACGAAGCGCTTATAAACAAAATACCTACTGATGATTTTAGAGCGCGCGATTTAGCT
>CAYPAK010000027.1:0-13599 GCA_964408665.1 uncultured Flavobacteriaceae bacterium
AAAACTGTTTTATCATAAAATAAAAGCAGCCCAATTGGGCTGCTTTTGTCTTGAAAGTAAGTATCTATTAATTAATGTTTTACTTTTTTAGCTTTAAACTGTTCAAATTTACTTTTTTCTTTTATTCTAGGAAATGTATTATTTGCAGTGTTTACATCGGCAGTAAGCTGTTTTGGGTCTAATTGCACACTTTTAATTTCTTTTTGTGCGGCTAGTACTTTTTTTACTTTATTTCCGTGGCGCCATAGCCCAGCAGGATAATGCTTGCTTTCGGTACTACCATCTTTGTAAGTAATCTCTAATAAAACATCCATAGGCATTTTACCTATTTTTTCCAGATTAATTTCGTAGATGTATTTTGGTGCTTTTATTGTTGCCTGTTCTGCTTTGCTTAGGTTTGTAGCTAAATAGTCTTTTAGTATCGTAAATTCTTGACTTGGGTCTTTGGATTGCTTCATTTCAGGTTTAAAATCCTTACTATCTTCTGCTACTAAAAATAACATAGGGCCAAAGTCACTTACTTTTACACCATAGGCTTTAGCCATTTTCTTTACGCGCTCCGTAGGTTTGTCGGTAACATAATATTTTTTTACGCCTGTAATACCTAAATCTACCACTTCGGTACTATAGAACCACCCTCTCCAAAACCAATCTAAATCTGTTCCAGAGGCATCTTCCATAGTTCTAAAGAAATCAGCAGGAGTGGGGTGCTTAAACTTCCAACGCTTAGCATACTCGGCAAATGCATAATCAAAAAGTTCATGCCCTAATATGAACTCACGTAGCATATAAAGTCCTGCTGCAGGTTTAGAATAAGCATTTTGTCCACTATCAAATACGTTTTCATGTTGTGACATTATAGGTGCAATATGGCTTTGGTCACCTTTCATATATTTTATAACATCTTTTGGAAATCCACGTGAAGGAAAATCTTTGATAAATGCCTGTTCTGCAAGAAGTTCTGTAAAGGTATTTAAACCTTCATCCATCCATCCCCATTGGCGCTCATCCGAGTTTACTATCATAGGGAAGAAGTTATGTCCTACTTCGTGTGTTACTACAGCTATCATGCCATTTTTAGTGCGTTCAGGAACTGTGCCATCAGGTTTTGGACGCCCATAATTCCAACAAATCATAGGATATTCCATTCCTTGACGTGCTGCATGAACTGAAATTGCTTTATGGTATGGATAGTCAAAAAGGTGCTTAGAATAAAAAGCAATAGTATGTGCTACGGTTTTAGTAGAATATTCTTCCCATAATGGGTTTCCTTCTTTTGGGTATAATGACATTGCTAAAACGGTACGGTTACCTATTTTTACTGCTTGTGCATCCTGTATGAATTTTCGTGATGAAGCAAAAGCAAAATCACGTACATTATTCGCTTGAAAATGCCATGTTTTTGTTTTTGTAGCAAATCCTTTTTCAGCTTTTTCGGCTTCTTCTTGTGTTACTATTATTACAGGTTTGTCATACGATTTTAAGGCTTGTTCGTAGCGTTTGTACTGCTTGCTTGTGAGCATTTTTTTACGATTTAACAGTTTTCCTGTTCCATCTAAAATATGGTCTTTTGGAGTGGTGATTTTTACATCAAAATTACCAAAAGGCAAGGCAAATTCGCCACGTCCTAAAAATTGAGTATTTTGCCAACCTTCTACATCATTATAAACTGCCATTCTCGGGTAAAACTGTGCAATAACATAAAGATTGTTTCCACTAGGGAAGTGCTCATAACCAGAACGACCTCCTAGTTTTACGTAATTATTAATGTTATACCACCATTTTATTTTAAACGAAAAAGATTCGCCTGTTTTTAATGCTTTAGGTAGTTCAACACGCATCATAGTATTGTTTATAGTATGAGGTAAATCACTATTATCTGTGTTTTTTACATACGCTATATGATAACCGCCTACAAAACCAACGCCCATAAATTTATTAGCAAATTTGGCTGGAGCATACGTTACATCAGCACCTGATTTTTCTTTACTTGATAGTGAATTGGGTTCGCGTATATTTTGGTCTAACTGTACCCAAAGATAGCTTAAGTTATCAGGAGAATTATTGGTATAAGTTATAGTTTCTTCGCCAAATATCTTTTGATTTTTATCATCTAAAACAATATCCATTTTATAATCTGCTTGCTGCTGATAATACTTAGGGCCAGGAGCTCCAGATGCCGTACGAAACATGTTTGGCGTAGGTAGTTCTTCTTTAAGCTGCTTAAAAGGATTGATATTTGTATGTCCTTCTATAGCTTTGTCTTGGTCTTCTTGCGCAAGTGCTAAGCTAGAAATGAAAATTAATAATGTGCTTAAAATTAATAGTTTAAAAGATTTCATCTGTTGAATTTTATTTAGTATTCAAATGTAGTTTTTTTCTTTGTTTTTTTGATTAATTCTTATATTTTTAACATTTCTTTAAGGTTTATAAAGCATAAAAAAAGCATAACCTTCAAGGTTATGCTTTTAAATTTATTGCTATACTTATTAAAACAACCTCTATTTTTTATTAGGAGTTGCCATTAAAGTTTGTTTCTTTTGTAAACTCACTGGTTTTTTAGCATTGGGGTCAATTACTTCTCCTTTGATAGTTAAACGAACTACTGGCTCACTTGCATTAGAATAAACCGTTACTGTTTTTTGGAAACGACCAACTCTATTAGTAGCATATTTTACTTTAATTACCCCTTTTTTTCTAGGCATAATAGGCTCTTTTGGGTGAGATGGTACTGTACAACCACAAGACCCTTTAGTTTTAGTAATAATAAGTGGTGTTTTACCTACATTTTTAAATTTAAACTCACGCACACCATCAGCATTTTTGTTGATAGTTCCATAATCAATTACTTTTGATTCAAACTCAAACTTAGGTGCTTTTTTGTTTACTTTTTTAGCATCTTTTGTTGCTTGTGCATTCATACTCATTGTTGCTAGTACGAATAGTACTAAAGTTACTACTTTTTTCATTTTTCTATTTTTATTTAAATTAATTATTATTTTACTTCGCCTCGTATTTGTAAGGTAATAGGAGAGTCTTTTACATTAGCAATAACGCGTATAGACTTTCGTATTGGCCCTATCTTATTCGTATTATATTTAACTTTTATATGGCCAGTTTGTCCGGGCATAATAGGTTTTTTTGGTTTTTCTGGAATAGTACAGCCACAAGTAGAAGATACTGCTGTTATTATTAGCGGCGCATCTCCTGTATTGGTAAATGTGAATTCACGCACTCCATTTCCACCTTTAGTAATAGTTCCATACTGTAAGGTAGTTTCTTTAAACTCAATTTTAGCTTGTGCAAATACGGCTGTATTTAATAAGCCAAAAAAGGCAATTAATAGTAGTTTTTTCATAACGTTTATTTTTTTCATTATACAAATGTAGCTATTTTTATCAATTAGCAAAATTTTTTGATGTTATTATTATATTAATATCATTTGATATAATATCTTTGCACTGTAAAGTACAAAAATGATACCAAAATGAAAATACCTAATAAATATATTCCAATAGCAGTAGAAAACAAGTGGTACGACTACTGGATGACCAATGAATATTTCTATTCAAAACCAGATAATAGAGAGTCTTATACTATAGTAATACCACCACCTAATGTTACTGGAGTGCTTCATATGGGGCATATGCTTAATAATACAATACAAGATGTATTGGTTCGTAGAGCCCGTTTATTAGGTAAAAATGCTTGTTGGGTTCCTGGTACAGACCACGCATCTATTGCTACCGAAGCAAAAGTTGTAGCTAAATTAAAGGCAGAAGGCATTAATAAAGCTGATTTAACACGTGAAGAGTTTTTGAAACATTGTTGGGAATGGACAGACAAACACGGCGGAATAATACTAGAACAATTAAAAAAACTAGGCGCATCTTGTGATTGGAAACGTACTAAATTTACTATGGATGACGATTTGTCAGAAGCAGTGCAAGATGTATTTGTAAATTTATATAACAAAGGCTTAATTTACCGTGGCTATCGTATGGTAAATTGGGATCCAGAGGCAAAAACCACACTTTCTGATGAAGAAGTTATTTACGAAGAAAAACAAGGTAACTTATATTATATTAACTATAAAATAGTAGGAAGTAACGAAACAATAACTGTAGCTACTACACGTCCAGAGACTATTTTGGGAGATACTGCTATATGTATTAATCCAACGGATGAGCGTTTTACGCATCTTCAAGGCAAAAAGGCAATAGTGCCACTTGTAGGAAGAGAAATACCTATTATAACAGATGAATATGTTGATGTGGCTTTTGGTACAGGATGTTTAAAAATAACACCTGCTCACGACCCTAATGATAAAGCATTAGGAGAGAAACATAAGCTAGAAGTAATTGATATATTTAATGATGACGCTACGCTTAATGCACAAGGTTTGCATTATCAAGGGAAAGATCGTTTTGTGGTTCGCAAAGAAATAGCAGCAGAATTAAAAGAAAAAGGTTGTTTAATAAAAATAGAACAACATTTGCATAAAGTGGGTACTTCAGAACGAACCAAAGCAGTTATTGAACCTAAAATTTCGGCACAATGGTTTCTAAAAATGGAAGATTTAGTAAAACCTGCGCTAAAAGCCGTGTTAGAAGATGAGGAAGTGAAATTACACCCAAAGCACTATAATAATACATACAGACATTGGTTAGAAAATATCCGCGATTGGAATATTTCTAGACAATTATGGTGGGGACACCAAATTCCTGCTTACTTTTATGGCGATGGTGTGACTGATTATGTTGTAGCACTTAGCAAAGAAGAAGCCTTAGCTAAAGCACAAGAAAAAACAGGAAATAAAGCATTAAGTCTTGAAAATTTACGTCAAGACCCTGATGCTTTAGATACATGGTTTTCGTCTTGGCTATGGCCAATATCTGTTTTTGATGGTATCCGTAATCCTGATAACGAGGAGATAAACTACTATTACCCAACCAATGATTTGGTTACAGGGCCCGATATTATTTTCTTTTGGGTAGCTCGTATGATTTTTGCAGGTTATGAGTTTAGAGACGAAAAACCATTTAGTAATGTATATTTTACAGGAATAGTACGTGATAAGCAACGCCGTAAGATGTCAAAATCACTAGGAAATTCTCCAGACCCTATAAAACTAATAGAAGAATATGGAGCCGATGGTGTTCGTGTAGGACTGTTGCTCTCTGCAGCAGCAGGAAATGACTTGATGTTTGATGAAGATTTATGTCAGCAAGGTAAAGGGTTTGCTAATAAAATATGGAATGGTTTCCGTTTGATAAAAGGATGGGAAGTTTCTGATACTATTACACAACCCGAATCAGCAAAAAAAGCTATTGCTTGGTATGAAGCCAAATTTCAAGAGGTTTTTGCAAGTACCGAAAAATCATTTTCGGAATATCGTTTGAGTGAAGCTATAATGCGAATTTATAAACTCCTTTGGGATGATTTTTCTTCTTGGTATTTAGAAATGATAAAACCTGCTTACGGGCAAGCAATAGATAAAGCAACGTATGATGCTACTATTGCATTTTTTGAGAATAATATGAAAATATTACATCCTTTTATGCCTTTTTTAACCGAAGAAATATGGCAATTTATAGCGCCTAGAAAAAAAGAGGAGGCATTGATAGTTGCTACTTATCCTAAAGCAAAAACAATAGACACTACTATTATTAATGAATTTGATTTTGCATCAGAAGTAATAGCAGGAATACGTACTATCCGTAAAGATAAAAATATTTCATTTAAAGATACTATTCCATTATTTGTAATAAATAAAGAAGGAGTAAGTACAGCATTTGATACCGTTATTAAGAAAATGGGTAATCTAACAGCGATTAATTATGTGACAGAATCAGTAGCAGGAGCAATGAGTTTCCGAGTTGGTTCTAATGATTATTTTATACCAATGCTAGGAGCAGTAAACGTAGCGGAAGAATTAGAAAAGCTTCAAGAAGAGTTAAAATATCAAGAAGGATTTTTGAACTCGGTATTGAAAAAGTTAAGTAATGAACGTTTTGTAAATAATGCGCCAGAAAAAGTTATCACTATTGAACGTAAAAAACAAACAGATGCTGAGGCTAAAATAGAAACAATAAAACAAAGCATAGCTGCTTTGTCTTAGTTTTTAGGGTGTTAATTAACTAAAAAGAAGCATTTTATTATGATTTATAAATAAAAATGCTTCTTTTTAAGTATATTTTTATATCTTTGTGTTAACTAAGCAATTAATCACTTATTTGTATTATGGTTCAAAAGGTCACTAGAGGCATAAAAATTTCAGTTAAAACTAATTTTGAGGGAACATACTTTCAAAATTACAGACTCCATTTTGCCTTTCATTATCAGATTACTATAGAAAACCAATGTAAAGACGCCATACAAATAGTTGCTAGAAAATGGGAAATTTTTGATGCACTTAACCAAATGGAAGTAATAGCAGGAGAGGGTATTGTAGGCAAAAAACCCGTTATACAACCAGGTCACACGCATACTTATCAGTCAGGAAGTTTGCTTACTTCTCCAATAGGTGCTATGAGAGGTTTCTTTGAGGTGGTTAATTTTACCACAACAAAAAGATTTCAAGTTGCGATACCTACATTTCAGCTGAACACACCTTATATAATGAATTAACATTCATTTAATTAGCTTTTATTTTAAATTTTTTCAATAAAAAAACAGTATTTATTTGCTTAATAAATGCTTTTTGCTGTATATTTGCATTCTTAATAAGCGAGAGTAGCTCAGTTGGTAGAGCTTCAGCCTTCCAAGCTGACTGTCGCCGGTTCGAGCCCGGTCTCTCGCTCAAAAAAAAAGCTTCTCTAATTAGAGAAGCTTTTTTAGTTTGTGATAAAGGCTAGATTATTCTCCTAATAATTCAGTCAGTTTTTGTTTTAATGCAGGGCCTCTAAGGTTTACCGCAACTATTTTATGATTTTCATCTATCAAGAAATTTTGAGGAATAGAACGGATGCCAAAGCTTTTAGCTATTGGTTCACTCCAAAATTTTAGATTAGATACTTGTGCCCATTCAAGACCATCTTTAGCTATTGCAGCTTCCCATTTGGCTTTGTCTTTGTCTAAAGAAACACCTATTACGTTAAATCCTTTACTATGAAATTCATTGTAATTATTCACTACATTAGGATTCTCTCTTCTACAAGGACCACACCAAGATGCCCAAAAATCTACCAAAGTGTATTTTCCTTTTACACTGTATAGGTTTATTTTTTTACCTTTTGGATTTGGAGCGGCAAAGTCATTTACTACTGTTCCTACGGTCATACTTTGTTTTACTATAGGTTTAGCATTTACCTTGTCTTGAAGTGTTTTTTGAAGTTTTAAACCATCTTCTGATTTTTTAATTTTAGCATTGAGACCATTAAAAAGACCAAGAGCTACATCAGGTTTGAAAGCGCCACCTTTAGAAACATCACGCAAAAGAATAAACGAAAAATATGATTTAGGATTTTCTTTTATAAATTTTTGATAATAACTTATCAATTCTTGTTGTACTTTTTTCTGAGCAATAGGAAATTCCTGTTTTAATGTAGCTTGTTTTACAGAATCTTTTGCTGCCATTGCTGCTTTAAACTCATCACCAATTTTCTTTAAAGGAGCATTAATAGGCTTTGTTCCTTCCAGAAAACTCGTAAAACTTTTGTTTACAATACCTCCTTTTACTTTAGATTTCGCAATAGAATCAGCATAAATATCTAATGTTATAGGTGTGTTTTCTAAAAAGAAACGTGCTTTTTGTGGATTTTTGTCAATAGCGATAAATGCTAAAGCTGGTTTTTCAGCTTTTCCTGTAAAGGTGAATTTACCATCTACTACTGTGGCAGTGTCTATGTTTGTAGGACGTTTTCCATCTTTAGATAATTGAAGATATACTTCTTTAATATCTTTATTGTCAACTTTACCTGTAATGGTGTAGTTTTCTTTTTCACAAGAAATAAATTGCACTAATATTAATGCTAATACGGCTAATTTAATTGTTTTTTTCATCTGATTTTTAATAATTAATTTTAACAAAAGTAATAGATTATTTAATAGTACGCTATTCTATAAAGAAAAATTTAACAAAAAATAGTACGCTTACTAAAACATTTGTATTTTTGTAACTAGATTTAATAATACAATACAAATAATTTAATAAATATTATGGATAACTTTGATGTAGTAGTAATAGGATCAGGTCCTGGAGGATATGTAGCAGCAATACGTTGCGCACAGTTAGGCTTTAAAACAGCCATTATAGAAAAATACAATACACTTGGAGGTACCTGTCTTAATGTAGGTTGTATTCCATCTAAAGCATTATTAGACTCATCACATCACTATTATGATGCTACAAAGCACTTTGAGAAGCACGGTATAACGGTAAAAGGCTTAGATATAGATTTTAAGCAAATGATAGCTCGTAAAGATGAAGTAGTGTCACAAACATGTAGCGGAATAGACTTTTTAATGGATAAAAATAAAATTACCGTTTTTCACGGTTTAGGTAGTTTTGTAGATGCTACTACTATCGCCATTAAAACAGCCAAAGAAACTATCAAAATAACTGCAAAAAATACAATAATAGCTACAGGTTCTAAACCTAGCACATTGCCTTTTATAAAATTAGATAAAAAGCGTGTAATTACTTCAACAGAGGCTTTGAGCTTAAAAGAAATCCCAAAACATTTAGTAGTAATAGGCGGTGGTGTTATAGGTCTGGAGCTAGGTTCTGTGTATAAACGCCTAGGCGCTGATGTTTCTGTAGTAGAATATATGCCAAAAATAATTCCAACTATGGATGATATGTTGGCTAAAGAATTACAGAAATCATTAAAAAAACAAGGCGTAAAATTCTTTACCGCTCACCAAGTGAAAGCCGTAAGTACTAAAGGAAAAACAGTTACTGTTAAAGCCTTAAATAAAAAAGGAGAAGAAGTAAGTTTTGAAGGTGATTACTGTTTAGTATCTGTAGGAAGAAAACCTTATACAGATGGCTTAAATCTTGAGGCTGCAGGAGTAGCACTTACCGAACGTGGTCAAGTACAAACCAATGAAAAACTACAAACAACAGTTGCTAATATTTATGCTATTGGAGATATTGTAGCAGGGCCAATGCTTGCTCATAAAGCCAGTGAAGAAGGCGAACTAGTAGCCGAAATCATAGCAGGACAAAAACCACATATAGATTACAATCTTATCCCTGGAGTGGTCTATACTTGGCCAGAAGTTGCTGCAGTAGGAAAAACCGAAGCACAGTTAAAAGAAGCAGGTGTAAACTACAAAGTAGGGAGTTTTCCTATGCGTGCCTTAGGACGTGCTAGAGCAAGTATGGATATAGAAGGACAAGTAAAAGTACTTGCTGACGCTACTACTGACGAAATATTAGGCGTACATATGATAGGCGCTCGTGCTGCCGATATGATAGCTGCAGCAGTAGTTGCTATGGAGTTTAGAGCCTCTAGCGAAGATATTGCTAGAACATCACATGCGCATCCTACGTTTACAGAAGCTATAAAAGAGGCTTGTATGGCAGTAGCAAATAGAGCAATTCATAGCTAAGAACTATTATGGATAAAGTAAAAACACTAGCAGCAATAAATAAAGCTATGAAAAATACTTTAATGGAAACATTGGGTATTGTTTATACCGATTTTGCTGCAGATTTTAGTTATATGGTAGCTACTATGCCTGTAACACCTCGTGTGCATCAACCTATGGGCTTACTGCACGGAGGGGCAACTGTAGCACTAGCAGAAAGCGTGGGAAGTGCTGCTTCTCATTTTGCCGCAGGCGATAAATTTGAAGCTAGAGGTATAGAAATAAGCGCTAATCATGTGCGTTCTATTCGTGAAGGTTTGGTTACTGCTACGGCGCGTATAATCCATAGAGGGCGCTCTACGCATCTTTGGGAAATACGGATTGTAGATGAGCAAGATAATTTGATTTCTATCTGTAAACTTACCAATATGATTATTCCTAAAAGAAAGCTTAAATAATGAAGGCAAATTTTATACAAAAGGTAAATTATTTATTGACAAATGATTTGCCTTTTGCTTTATTTTGTTTGCCCGATACCGATAATATTCAATTGTATTATCAAGACGATACGGTTTTATATACAGCTAGCTCATTAGATTTTGAGGGGTTTGTAATGGCAGCTTTTGATTGGGATAAAACGTATAAATTTATACCAAATACAAAACAGTTAACCATAACTAAAACAGATTTTTTAGCGCATTATTCTACTGATAAAAAACCTATTTTTCCAAAAGAAAATGTAGCGAAAAAAGCACAACATATCGCTTTGGTTACTAAAGCAATTCAACTTATACAAGCTAAGAAAGCTACAAAAGTAGTTTGTTCAAGGGTTGAAACGCAAAAAGGAACGCTAGCATATTTAAAGACTTTTGCAGCGATGCTAAAAACCTATCCTTTTGCTTTTAATTATTTATTTAATCATCCTGAAGTAGGGAAGTGGCAAGGCGCAAGTCCTGAGCGTTTGTTAGTATATAAAAACGGCAGCTTAGAAACAGTATCACTAGCAGGAACACAGCCTTTTATAAGTAAAAACACCTCTTCTTATATATGGAAGCAAAAGGAAAAAGAAGAACAGCAGATAGTTACTGATTATATAATTGCTAAACTAAAAACGATTAGTGATGAAGTGTCAGTTAGCAATGCAGAAACTGCTCTAGCAGGAAAAGTAGTCCATTTAAAATCAAAAATAAAGGCTAGCGTTAAGCAAAAAACACTACATCATGCTATTAGTTTACTGCACCCAACACCAGCAGTTTGTGGCTTTCCTACCGAAGAAGCTAAAAAGTTTATCTTAGAAAATGAGCAGTATGATAGAAGCTATTATACAGGTTTTTTTGGTTTAGTTAGTAATGATAATGTGCAACTTAATGTAAATTTGCGTTGTATGAAAATAGCTGAAAATCGTATTCATTTTTTTATTGGCGGAGGAATTAATCAAGGGAGTAATCCTGAAGCAGAATGGCAAGAAACTTGTATAAAGGCAGCAGTAATGAAAGAAATTGTAGTTTTGAAATAATTCGTTGCATTTATTTTACTTATCTTTGGTTTTATATTTAATTTTTTAATTATGAAATATCCATTTTTATTAATACTAATGAGTCTGTTTTTTGCTTGTAATGATTTGCCCAAAGATGCCAAAAATACTAGAAAAACTGTAGTAGAAAATACCACTGATAAAAAACAAAAAAAACAGTCTTTGGAAGAAGAGTTTGTAGCCTTTAAAACGGCATTAAATAAAGAATTTGCAACTAAGGAAACATCACCATTAACCGATGAAGATTTAGCTAATTTCAAAGGTTTAGATTTTTTCTCTTTTGATAAAAATCTTGTAGTAAAAGCACAAGTTGAACGCACGCCAGATACTGATTTTATTAGCTTTCCTACAACAACAAATCGTTTACCCGATTATAGACAATATGCTTTGTTACACTTTAAATTGAAAGGAAAACCCTACATATTGCCCATTTATCAAAGCGAAGAGCTGATGCAAAAAGAAGAATTTGAAGATTACCTTTTCTTGCCCTTTTCAGACTTAACAAATGACAATGAAACCTACGGAGGAGGACGCTATATAGATACTAAAATACCTAAAGGAGATACCTTGGTTATTAATTTTAATTATGCTTACAACCCTTATTGCGCTTATAATCATAAATATTCTTGCCCAAAAATACCAGCAGCAAATAATCTAGCTATCGCTATAACAGCAGGAGTAAAAAAGTTTCATTAAAAAAAAAGACCATTAATTAATGTCAAAATCAGTATTACATTATCCTATAGAATCGCTCAAAGGCGTTGGTCCTGCTAGAGCAAAATTGCTATATAAAGAATTGGGTATTGCTACATATAATGATTTGCTGAATTTATACCCAAGGCGTTATATTGATAAAACACGGTATTATAAAATTAATGAACTAAAAAATGCGGCTAGCGATGTGCAAATATTAGGAAAGATAATTCACCTAAAAACACTAGGAGAGAAGCGCGCAAAACGACTAGTTGCTACTTTTGTAGATGAAACAGGTCAAATGGAGCTGGTTTGGTTTCGTGGGCATAAATGGGTTAAAGACTCGTTAAAAATAAACACACCATATGTAGTTTTTGGGAAACCTGCAAAATTTGGAATGACTTATAATATTGCGCATCCAGAAATGGAATTACTTACTGAGCATAAAAAAAGTCTACAATCTGCTATGCAGCCCGTTTATCCGCTTACAGAGCAATTAACAAAACGAAATATAAGCAATAGAACGATTAATCAAATAATGCAACAGTTGTTTAAAATTTTGCTTAATACGGCAGTTCCCGAGACACTTTCGGAGCTTATTATTAATCAATTTGATTTATTAAATAAAAAAGAAGCATTATTTAACATACATTTTCCGCAATCTCAAAAATTATTAGTAAAGGCACAGCAACGGCTTAAATTTGAAGAACTTTTTTACATACAATTACAATTAATACGAAGTAATTTACTACGAAAAGCGAAAACAAAAGGCTTTGCATTTGAAAGTGTTGGCACTAATTTTAATACCTTTTATAAGCAATTACCTTTTGAGCTTACCAATGCCCAAAAACGTGTGATAAAAGAGATTCGTGCTGATGTAAAACAAGCAGTTCAGATGAATAGATTGCTGCAAGGTGACGTAGGTTCTGGAAAAACCATAGTGGCGCTACTAGTGATGCTTATTGCGATAGATAATGATTTTCAAGCTACACTTATGGCGCCAACGGAAATATTAGCACAACAGCATTATGAAAGCATAAAAGATTTAGTAAAAGGATTACCTATAAAAATTGCTTTGCTCACAGGCTCGGTAAAAACCAAAGATAGACGTATTATCCACGAAGGGTTAGAAGACGGAACACTTCATATTTTGATAGGCACTCATGCCATAATAGAAGATAAAGTAATGTTTAAAAACTTGGGGCTAGCTATTATAGACGAACAACATCGTTTTGGGGTGAAACAACGGGCTAAATTATGGCAAAAAAATAGTTTGCCACCACATATTTTGGTAATGACAGCAACGCCAATACCAAGGACGCTAGCAATGAGTGTTTATGGTGATTTAGACATTTCTATAATAGATGAATTGCCAGCTGGGCGTAAGGCTATAAAAACATTGCATTATTATGATACCGATAGGCTAGGAGTTATCGGTTTTATGCGAAAGGAAATAAGCAAAGGAAGGCAGATTTACCAAGTTTTTCCTTTGATAGAAGAAAGTGAAGCCTTTGATTATAAAGATTTAATGGACGGCTATGAAGCCGTATGTCGTGATTTTCCATTGCCTAAATATGCTGTAAGTGTTGTTCATGGAAAAATGAAACCCAAAGAAAAAGCACATGAAATGCAGCGTTTTGCTAGCGGTATAACCAACATAATGGTAGCAACTACGGTTATAGAAGTAGGCGTAAATGTACCTAATGCTTCAGTTATGATTATAGAAAGTGCCGAGAAATTTGGACTTTCTCAATTGCATCAATTACGTGGTAGAGTAGGTCGTGGCGCTGAGCAGAGTTATTGCATACTAATGACTAGTCATAAACTCTCACAAG
>CAYPAK010000028.1:0-8982 GCA_964408665.1 uncultured Flavobacteriaceae bacterium
TACCCTTTTCTAGCTCGCAGCATCTCCCGTTTTCCTGGAGGACCTTCTAGTCGTTCTACAGTAAAACCGACTGCCTGCATAGCCCTACGAACACTTCCTTTTGCAGAATAGGTTACTAAATAACCATTTGGCTTTAGTGCGTCATGCATTTTTTGGAATATATCTTCTGTCCATAAATCGGGTTGAACACGTGCACCAAAAGCATCAAAATAAATTAAATCAAACGTTGATTTATCAGTAATATCAGCAAATAATTGCTTTCGTTTTGTTAATGTAAATTCCTTATTAATAAAGTGTTTTTCTTCCCAAGGCACTTCGTGTAATTTGTAAAAACTAGCCGTTTCTGTTGTTGCGGCTTGAAGTTCTAAAGGATAATTAAGCAAACTTACTTCGTCATTTGAAATAGGAAAAGCCTCTGCACCTACATAATCTATTAATAAGTTGCGTTTTTTTGCCTCTAATAAAGTAATAAAAGCATTGAGTCCTGTACCAAATCCTATTTCTAATAGGGCAACTTCTTTAGAAAATAAATCTAATCCGTTTTTAATAAAAACGTGATATGCTTCTTGTATTGCCCCGTGCTTAGAGTGATATTGCTCATCCCACTCAGGCAAATGTATGGTTGTAGAACCATCGGCGGTTATTAGAATTTCTCTTTTTAATGCTTTTTTATCCATAGCACAAATTTACATTATTTTTAAATTCGTTATTGTGTCTTTTTTAATTAAGTTTGCATTATGAAAAAAGCAATACAATTAATTACTTTTATACTATTTTATCCTATAATTTGGCTTATATCTATATTGCCATTTCCGTTGCTATATCTTTTTTCTGATTTTATTTACGTACTGCTTTATTATATTATTGGTTATCGCAAAAAGGTAGTTCGTAGTAATCTCGCTTTAGCTTTTCCCGAAAAATCTAAAGCCGATTTATTACAAATAGAGAAGAAACATTACAAGCATCTAGCCGATATTTTTATGGAAATGATAAAAACATTTACTATTTCCAAGAAAACATTAGCTAAACATTACACCTACAAAAATTTAGAAATTTTTGACCAATTACAAGAGCAAAGTATCATTATAGTTGGCGGACATTATAATAACTGGGAATGGGTTGTGCAACTTCCTCAATTTATCAAGCACAAAGGTTATGCTGCTTATGCAAAAATAGAAAATCCTTATTTTGAGCGTGTTATAAAAAAATCTAGGGAGCAATTTGGTTCATATTTTATAAAAACATATAATTTTATAAAGGTTTTTGAAGCCAATAAAGCGAATAATATTATTTCGGTTACTGGTTTATTAAGCGACCAATCTCCTGTTTATCACAAAACAAAATTTTGGACTAAATTTATGGGCGTTTGCGTACCAACTCACGTTGGCGCAGAATTACTTGCTAAAAAAAGCAATCAAGCCTATGCATTTATAAATGTAACAAAAGTAAAACGTGGTTATTACGAAGTAGCTTTTGAGCTCATCACCAAAACACCCAATGATTATCCAGATTTTGAGCTGACTAAAATATTTATCAGCAAACTAGAAGCGCAAATTCGCAAAAAACCCGAATACTATTTTTGGACACACAAGCGCTGGAAACTTCAAAATCATGAAAAGCAGAAAGAGGCTAAAATTTCTTGTGAATAAAATTTAGTAATTCGCCCATTTCAGCATTAATATCGCTATTTTTTTTCTTAAAATGGTTATTCATTATACTGAAAATAAGCCATTTTCCAGATTTGGTTTGCACATAACCACAAAGATTTCTATTGTTTGACATAGAACCACTTTTTGCATAAACATAAGGATTACTGGAGGCTTCCATTCCTTTTAGTTTAGTAATAGGTTTTAGCACATCAAACAAATAATCTTGTGGTATTTCTGCTTGCATTTTATCTAGCAAAAACACCATATCATTAGGCGAAAAAAGATTATATCGCGAAAGTCCCGAGCCATCAACCCAACGCGGCTTTTGTGGCAAATTGGCTAATTTTTCTTGTAGTATATATTTAATTGCTGCTGCGGTGGCATAACCCGAATCTAACTTTTTACTTACCATAAGTAGTAGTTGCTCCGCTATAAAGTTATCACTTTTATGTAGCATTTTACGGTATACGTCTTGTGATTTTACACTTTTATACGGTTTGAAAACAGTATTTATTGGCATCGTATCTTTTATAAAAATCATTTTATTAATAGCCTCACCAAGCAAAAAAGCACTTTGTGGTAATGAGCTTACAAAAGGCACTTGCACACTATCTTTTAAACGGCTTGACTTGATATAAAACTTGTTTTTTGTTAAATCTCTATAATAATTAACCGTAGTAGTATCGTTTAAATCTCCTCTAAAATAAGCAGGTTTTATATAAGCTCCTTTATTATACCTCAATATAGTAACTAGATTTCCATAAACAGGAAAAATGCTTTTTTCTGCCTGATAATCATATTCAAAATCGTCCCAAGCCCAACCGCTACCAAATTTACTATCATCAATATGCTGCTTATCTAAAACATAGATTTGTTTTTTCGTGCCTTTAAGATATACTAATGTTTTATTAGGAATATCGTAAAGTAACGAAGGTTCTGCTTTGGCTTTTAATACTAACTCTTTATCATTTTCATACATATCAAAAGTAGCTAATGAATCTGCTAATACATTATAAGCTGTATAAAATGTAAATAATTTTGTTGTGCTTGCAGGCAAAAAATAGCTATCGGCATTATAGCTTACTAGATTTTTTTTGGTTTCAGGATTATAAAGCACAAAACCTTTAAAATAGTTGTTTTTTTCTTTCTGTAATTTATGTTTTAATTTATAACTAGCACCACAAGATTGCAATAAAAAGGCGGCAAATGTTATGATTACTATTTTTTTCATCTTATTATTATAATTTATTATTCTTCAAAATCATTATCATTAAACCCTATTAAATATAGTTTTTCTTGCGCTCTAGTGATTGCCGTATATAACCAACGCAAATAGGATTTGTTTATGCCATTAGGCAAATAGGGTTTCTCCACAAATACAGATTTCCATTGTCCTCCTTGCGATTTATGACAAGTAACCGAATAGGAAAACTTCACTTGCAAAGCATTAAAATATTTATTTTTCTTGATAGCTTGATACTGTCTGTATTTAGGTAAATTAGTGTAATCTTTTAATACTTCTTGATACAAACGCCCACTATCTTCGTAAGATAATGACGGTTTTTCACTGTGAATAGTATCTAACAACATTATAGTATCAAAGGCTTTTTGGTCTGGATAATCTATCATGCGCACGCGCACTGAAGCAAATTTAAACTCGTACAAATTCTTAAAACTATATATTTCTAATATCTCTACAATATCACCATTAGCAATAAAACTAGCCACATCGTCTTCTCCTAGCCAAAAATAATTATTTTTAACAACCATCATCAAATCGCCAACGGTAAGTTCGTGTTCGTGATACAATATTCTACTACGAATTTGCTGATTAAAAACATTAGCGCGCTTGTTAGAATACACCAAAATAGCAGTGTCTTCCACGCCATTATTTTCATAAGCGGTATTAATTGCATCTTGAATATCGTGACCATCTATAAGACGAATAATATCGGTAAAACCAGCCACTTTAAATTTAAACTCATTTGTATCTAAAAAATTTATTTTTTCTCGTAGAGCAGTTGCATTATATAGTATTCCTGAATCTAAAGTCTGTCTAACCACTTCATCAAGTTCTATTTCTATAACTTCTTTATCATAGTTAAGCATTAGTTTTTCTGGGCTTAATGCAGGACTCACATCAAGATTTACAGGAGGAAGCTGCGCTGTATCTCCTATAAAAATAGCTTTACAGTTATGTCCTTCATTGATATAATAAATCAAATCATCGAGCAAAGAGCCATTTTCAAAAAGTTTTGCGTCAGCAGGATTATCGGGTATCATAGACGCTTCATCAATGATAAAAACTGTATTAGTATGTTTGTTTTTTTGAAGTTTAAAAGTCAAGTTTCCACTTTTGTCTTGTTTAGAATAGTAGATTTTCTTGTGAATGGTATAAGCTGTTTGCCCACTATAAGCAGAAATGACCTTTGCTGCACGACCAGTTGGCGCCAATAAAATGGATTTTTTTAAGGCTTTACGCAAATTATTGACCAAAGTACTGATAGTTGTCGTTTTTCCTGTACCAGCATACCCTTTTAATAAAAAAACTGATTTATTATCTTTACTGAAAACAAAATCAGCAAGTTTCACAAGCAAAATAGCCTGTTTTACAGTAGGTTGATGTGGAAAATTTGCTGTTAAAAGTTTTAAAAATTCCTTAGAATCCATTGCTTTTTAATTAAATTTAATTATTTTTTTCAAAGATATACTATTGATTTTTGATAAAATACTTTTAGCATAAAAAAAAAAGTGTATTTTTGTGTTTATAATATTTAATGAATTTAATTAAAAAAAACAAAAAATGAACAGTTTTCCAGTAATATTTCTTGTTACCTTATTAATAGTTGTAGGATTAGCAGTTTTAATAAACAAAGTAATTCCTTTAAAAATGTATGGCGTAACAAAAGCTATCTTATGGTTGGTTATTGCTTTTTTAGGATACCAACTTTTTAATTCGGTATTTGAACCCGTACGTTTTAACAAAGAAAAAGTAGCACGTTACCAAAGTGCTATTGCAAACCTTAAAGATGTAAAAAGCGCCGAAGTAATGCACGGTAAATTAAAAGGAAAATATACCGATAACTGGCAAGAGCTTATTCAATTTATAGAAACGGCAAAAATCCCAATTATCGAGCAAAGAGACTCTGTATATCAAGTAACTATTGCGGGTATTGACCAAACTAAAGAAATGAAAGTACTAGATACTATTGCTTGGGTTGCGGTTAAAGATTCATTGTTCAAAACAAGCAAACGTTATAAAAACATGATGTATGTTCCTGTTAAAGATAATTTCTTATACTACAAAGTAGAAGGCAAAGATACTATTACTACATTATTAGCAGACAATCCTGCTACTTATAAAGGTGGTGAATACAAACCAATGACTTTTGAACTGAAAACAGCAAAATTTCCTTACAAAGGAGATACCTTATCATTATTTAGAGTAAAAATGGATAAAAAATACATTCTTACAGGACAAAATAAAGATTTAATAAATCAAGAGCGTCAAGCCTTAGAAAATGACCAAATAAAAGGTGCTGCACTTGTAGTAGGTTCACTACAAGAAGTAAACGAAAACGGAAACTGGCCACCACTTTATGACAAATAATAGTTTAAATACTAAAACAATATTCCAAGAACTGTCCATTCAACTAGCTATGAATGGACTTTCTTTTTCTTTGCGAGATACTGTAAGCGGTAATTTACTAAAGCTTAAATACTTTTCGTTTAAAAAAATTGAAAATGAGCAAGAGTTATTGCAGGAAATTCAAGAACTTATTGCTTTAGAAAAACTAGCCGAATCAAGCTATGATTCTATACAGGTTACTGCTATAAACAATACACTTGCCTTTGTGCCAAATGTATTGTTTGAAGAAAATAATTTAGCTGATTATTTAAAATTTGCCAACAAACTAGAACCTACCGATGTCTTATCTTATGATAGCATTGACAGTATTGATGCTAAAATAGTTTATAAGCCTTTTACTACTATTAATAATTACCTATTTGAAGTATTTGGTAGCTTTGAAGCATCACATCATTGTGAAAAATTATTGCATTATTTTCAGCAAGAAAGCAAGCAATCTTTAAATATAAAAAAATGCTATTTATACTTTAGAGAAAACACTTTTGACTGCTTTATATTAAATCAAAATAAACTATTATTTTATAATAATTTTACCTTTCAAAATAATGAAGACGTACTGTATTTTTTACTTTTTACCTTTGAGCAATACAAACTCAAGCAAGAAAACAACCCTATTTTGATTAGTGGAGACTTGAACTCTTCAAGTAGTTTGTTCCAATTATTACAAAAATATTTTAAGCAATTAAGCAAATTACCTATCAAACAAAATGGTTTATTCGATGCTTTAGCTTTACAAAAAACAATCCCTTTACTTTAATTTTATGCGTATAGTCTCTGGTCAATATAAAGGAAAACGAATAACAGCTCCAAAAAAACTGCCTGCTCGCCCTACAACTGATATGGCAAAAGAAGCTTTGTTTAATATTTTAAATAATGAATATTACCTCAACGAGGTAAGTGTTCTCGACTTGTTTGCAGGAATTGGCAGTATTTCATTAGAATTTTTATCACGTGGGGCAACAGAAATCACAGCAGTAGATCAACATAATGGTTGCTTATCATTCATAGCAAAAACTGCTAATGAAATGCAAGGTGAAATAAGCACTATAAAAAGTGATGTATATAAATTTTTAGAAAAAACACCGCTTCGTGCTACTATTATTTTTGCTGATCCGCCTTATGATTTTGACGAAGAAGCATTTTTAAAAATTCCAGATTTAGTATTCGAAAAAAATATATTAAACGAAGAGGGATTACTTATCGTAGAGCATAGCACTCATACAGATTTGTCTTCGCATAAAAACTACAGTAACAGCAGAAAATACGGTAGTTCTGTGTTTTCGTTTTTTAAAAATAAAGCAGACCTATAAGCCGGGTTCTGTCGAGTCTTATCATTTATCTAGTTCTAAAATTACTCTTAGAATCAATCTGCCTACCCTCCAACATTGGGCGTACAACCCTCAAAAGCTGGTTTACATGACATTTCACCTCGTAGAGTTTACCTGGTTTCACTACAGCCGAACTGTACTTGCTTTCTGTTGCACTTGTCCTCCTTTGCCTAAACAAAGTGACGGATGTTATCCGCTACGATGCACTACGGTGCCCAGACTTTCCTCTCTGCTTTTCAGCACAGCGATAAGACAGTCTGCTTTATGCCGCAAAAATAAACAATTTACAATGCTTTAAGCAAAAAAAATGAATTGATTTTAGTCTTGTACTTCTTCAAAATCTACATAGTCACCTATTTCATCAGTTTTATTTTTTGAAGTATCTTTAGCCGTTTTTATAACTACCGTCTCCCCTTCTTTTACTGTTTCTGATGTATTATTTTGAGCTGCTCTCCCTGCATATTCTTGCATGCGTTCTTCCATTTTGTGCTGCATACGTCTCAAAATATAAGGCATTAAATAGCGCAATAGTCTAGAAACAATGTAGAGAACAAGTATTATTATTAATATAGTAGGCATAGTTTTTATTAAGATTTGATATACCAAAAATACTAAACTTTATATTGCTTTCCCAAAATAAAGCATTAAAAATATCTTAAAATTTATAAGGTTATATAATAAAAATCATCTATTTTAGTTTTTTATTAATACCTTTGATTTAATAAAAAAAACGAAAATCATGAAATATATTTTAAGCATTATAGCATTATTAACGCTAAACATTACTCAGGCACAATACACAGACATCATTAACTCCAATAGACCTGGCGCTTCTGTAGGAGCATATAGCGTTGGTAAAGGCGTTTTTCAAGCAGAAGCTGGTTTAGGTTATTTTAATAATAACTATAAAAGTGGTTTAATCACTACAGAACAAGCTAACAAAATTGGACAATTATTTTTACGCTACGGTTTCTTATCCGAACGCTTAGAGATAAATGCAGATTTGGGTTACACTAATAACAAAACTACTGTTTCTGGAGGAATTGGAGGGACATCAAGTGCCGAAGTAAAAGGCTTTAACATCAATACTGTAGGACTAAAATACATGCTTTTTCAGGCTAAAACAGAACGCGAAACTAATATACGAAGCTGGAAAGCGAACCATCGTATCAATTGGAAAGAATTTATCCCTACCGTAACATTATCTGCGCAAATGCATACGGATTTGGTAGGTGCTCCATTTAAAACGAATGCACTTGGTTTTAAAGCAGGGCTTTTATTGCAAAATAATTTTAGCTCTGGCTTAGTATTCACAGGAAATATTTTTGCAGATAATGTTTCTGATCCTAATACAAGATATTTTAATTATATAGCAGGGCTTACTTACGCCATTACTAAAAAGTTTTCTATTTTTGGAGAATATGATGGACGCATGTATAAACTTCAACCCAAAGAAAACTGGGGAGGTTTTGGCTTAGCTTACCTATTTTCCAAAGACTTACAAGTAGATATTGATGCTCGAAAACTTTTCAGTGCTAACGATAATGCTTTTTATCTTGGACTTGGTTTTTCTTGGCGTGCAGATATGCATAAAGATTCGTATAAAATAAAAACGAGTGATGTAGAAGAAAATCCTAACGCAAAAGGAACAGACAGAGCCACCAGAAAAGCAGCAAAAAAAGCGGCTCGAAAAAATAAAAAAGCAAATAAGAAAAAGATAAAATAATGATTATCATAAAGGAAATACATCATAAAAGTGACATCAAAAAATTTGTAAAATTCCCTTTTGAATTATACAAGAATAATAAATACTGGGTGCCACCAATTATAAAAGATGAAATGGCTTCTTTTGACAAAAAAGAAAATCCTGTTTTTGATAATGCCGAAACACATTTTTTACTAGCTTATAAAGACCACAAAATAGTAGGACGCGTTATTGCTATCATAAACAAACTAGAAATTGAGCAGTTAAAAATCAACAAAATACGCTTTGGTTGGTTTGATTTTATAGATGACAAAGCCGTAAGTAAAGCCTTGTTAGACAAAGTTGCAGCATATGGTAGAGAAGCTAAATTAGATTATATGGAAGGGCCTATGGGATTTTCTAATATGGACAAAGTAGGTGTGCTTACCTATGGTTTTGACCATATTGGTTCTATGGTTACTTGGTATAACCACCCGTATTATAAAGAACACCTCGAAGCACTAAATTTTACCATTGAAAAAGAATATATAGAGTCTAAATTTTTATTTTCTTCTATAAAAGCCGAGCTTTTTCAGCGCATAGTACCTATGCTTAAAAAACGCTACGGTTACAAAGCATTAGATTTTACAAAAACAAGTCAAATAATGCCTC
>CAYPAK010000028.1:9082-13498 GCA_964408665.1 uncultured Flavobacteriaceae bacterium
TCCATTTTTATCTAATATTATTTTATAAAAATAGTTAGGAACAGCAACATGTTCTTTACCTATATAATCCAAATTTGAAGCTAAAACACCTCCTGTTATTACATATAAATCACCATATTTTGAAGTCCAATAACGCACTTTACCTTCCAACCTATTCCAAATACCTGCATTAAAATTATGGTTTTGAGGAGAAATATTTGACGTGTAAAACGTATCATTATAAGCCGCTAAATCAAAGCGCATATCTCCAGCAGGAACAAGATGTCCTCTATCATAACCTGATTTTTTATAGTTGCGGTAATTTGCCGATTTGGTTTTTACTAATGGGTCATAAATAAAATAAGGGCGCTTGCGTTGCGCTCTACTCAAATGCTTTTTTGTAGCCTTGTAAGCTACCCATTCTGCCTGCTCATATTTTTCATTATAAGACAAAGTGTAATATTTATGTTTTACTATTTGTCCTGTGGTACTCGTAGGCAAATAATTGAAATCAGCATCAGAAACACTCGTTTCTGTTGTGTTTTCTGTACATTTTACAAATACTAAAATGATTATTATAATACTGAAAAAGATTCGTTTCATTATTTCTTCTTCAAAGGTATCATTTCAAAATCTGCTGTTCTAGGCAATTCATTAAAAACTGTTGTCATATTTTCTGGCGGTTTACAGAGTTTTCTTGCTTTTAAATCAAGCCAAGCGCCGTAAACTTCAATAGTTGCAGCAACAACACCATCAGCTTTAATAATATTATGGCTTATTTTCCAGCGCTCTCCTGCTTCAGAATAACCTTTCATAGCTAGCTCAACTGTTATATCTTGTCCTAGACTTATTTCTCTATAAAAATTGGTTTCTTCTTTAAATAAGATAGGACCTATTTGTAATTTATTAAAACTAGCCAAATCATAACCATTTG
Organism: uncultured Flavobacteriaceae bacterium; assembly: GCA_964408665.1. Taxonomy (GTDB): domain Bacteria; phylum Bacteroidota; class Bacteroidia; order Flavobacteriales; family Flavobacteriaceae; genus JALSVQ01. The sequence goes on from CAYPAK010000028.1 coordinate 9,996, forward strand.
CAAGAAAAAATCGCAATCTTGCCTCTGCGGCAAAATCATTGTAAGCCGTGTGACGCATATGTTTATTAGCATCAAAATCTGACCATTTTGTTTTGAAATCTATTTTAAAACTCATTTATTATTTAATTAATTTTTTACATCTAAAGCATCTCGCAATGCATTTCCTATTAGCATAAAGGCCATAACTAAACTCATAATAGCCAAGCCAGGAATAATTGCAAGATACGGTTTTCCTAGAATAATATACTGGTAATGGTCTTTTATAATTCCTCCCCAAGATGGCATTGGCGCCTGAGCCCCTACCCCCAAAAAGCTCAAACCACTCTCTATCAATATTGCAGCAGCAAAATTTGCTGCCGCCATAACAATAACTGGCGCCATTATATTAGGCAAAATATGCTTGCTTATAATTCTAAAATCAGCAAAACCTAAAGCCTCACCTGCTGCTACATATTGTTGTTTTTTTACACTCATCACTTGTCCTCTTACCATTCGAGCAATATCTACCCACATGGTAAGACCTACCGCTATAAAAACTTGCCAAAACCCTTTGCCTAAAGCTAGTGTAATAGCTATAACAAGCAGTAATGTAGGAATAGACCAACTGATATTGATAAACCACATAATCAATGCATCTATTTTTCCACCGTAATATCCTGCAACCGCTCCTAAAATCAAGCCAATTAACAAGGATATAAACACCGCAACAAAGCCAATAGATAATGAAATACGTGTACCAATAAGCAATCTACTGAGCAAATCTCTCCCATATTTATCGGTTCCTAAATAAAATTTACGTGCCTTTATTATAGGTTTATTATCTTGCCATAAAGACAAGGAATAACTTTTAACTAAAGCATTTTTCGTTCCTTGATAAGGAATAACAGTAATGCTATTTCCTTGTGTTTCATACGATAAAATAGGTAATTCTTCAAAGCGAACGGCATCGCCGAATAAAAACTTTTTAAAGCTATTTTTTTTAGCTACATTTTGAATAGGAATACGAAGCATTTGGACTTCAAAACCTGGTGGTTTTGTGTGAATAGCCAAATGCATTTGATTAGCATTAGCTACGTTATCTGGTGCTAAAACATACGCAAAAATAGCTAGAAGTGTAACGAATATAATAAACGTAGCTGCTACAACTCCAAGGCTGTTTTTTTTGAACTTTTGCCAAGCCAATTGCCCTATAGATGTAGCTGCATTATTCCTCAAAATATTATTTTGTTTTTAATGCTAAAATAGCTTTTACCGCTTCTTCAAGATACATATCTTTCTTTAAGTCTTTTTGCCAATTATCACTTTTTGTTTTTAGAATACTATCTTTTGCTATAAGCAATAAATCTGCCGATGTACTCTTAAATGTTAAGTCATTTTTATAAGTATCTAAAGTGTCAAACTGCTTAGCTATACGCTCAATACGCTTCATATCTGTTTTATAGGCTTTATATGCAAGTGGTGTTATATAATCTTCTTGCTCGGCTTTAATAAAATCGGCATTTTTACGAATTAATTGAAAATAAGCACTATTAGCAATACTGTTTTTACCTGCAGCGATTACAGCATCATAATTTTTGTATTTATCCCATAGTTTGTAATCGGCTTTAGGTACTTTATCAAAAGGAAGTGCATCTTCCATATCGCGTTCATAAACTTCGAGTTCATCTAGTCTATCTGGTGTGCGTATATCGGACTTAACGCCTTCTATCTGCGTAGCACTACCATTAATACGGTAAAACTTTTCAATAGTAAGTTTCAAAGCACCTAAATCATCAGAGCTATTTGCATAATCATTTAAGCCTATAACACGTTGCACTGTTCCTTTTCCAAAGGTTTGTTTGCTTCCTATAATAATGGCACGTTTGTAATCTTGCATAGCTGCCGCCAATATTTCTGATGCTGATGCTGAGAATTCATTAACTAAAATCACCAAGGAACCATCCCATAAAATACTTGGGTCATTATCATTAAGCGTTTTGGCTTTTTTACCTCTATATTTGGTTTGCACTATAGGACCTTTCTCTATAAAAAAACCACCCATATCTACTGCTGCACGCAAAGAACCTCCACCATTATAACGCAAATCAAGTATTAAACCTTCAATATTATCTTCTTTTAATTTTTTAATTTCTTTTTTTACATCAGAAGCGGCATCTCTACGGCTTCGGTCTGAAAAATCAGCATAAAAACTTGGTAATTTTATAAACCCTATTTTTTTATTATTTTTAATAATAATACTCGATTTTGCAAAGGTTTCTTCTAGCTCTATCACCTCACGTATCATAGAAATAGTTTCTATAGTTCCATCTACTTTTTTAATAGTAAGACGTACTTCGGTATCTTTTTTTCCTTTGATATACTCTATAGCTTTATCTAAGCGCATACCAACTACATCTAATGGTTCTGCTGCGCCTTCAGCCACTTTTAGAATAATATCTCCTGCTTCTAATTGCTTACTTTTCCAAGCAGGACCTCCGGGGATAATTTCCATAATATGGATATAATCTTTCTTTTTCTGCAAGCGCGCGCCTATACCTATTATTTTTCCTGACATTCTAGCTTCAAATTGCTTTTTCTTACGAGGTGCAAAATAGGATGTGTGTGGGTCAAATTCCTCTGCCATAGTATTATTATAAATAGCAAAATAATCATCTTTTTCTTGCTCTTTTAGACTGATAAAAAAGTCTTCCATACTACTAAGCGTCCCTTTACGTGCTTTTTTTTCTATTTCTTCAAAACTTCGTTTTACAAAGGTGCTGTCTTTTTTAAGCTTATCATCATCTTCTTGTTCTTCGGTATAAATGCGAGAAATGGTCATTAACTGCATCGATTTTTTCCAACGCTTTTGCAGTTCTTTAATGTTCTTAGCATAAGCTATATTATCATAATCGGTGTTTAAAACCGCTTCTTTATCATAGTCAAATGGCTTTTCGAGCATTTTTTTATAAATACTATCATAAGCTGCTATTCGTTTGGTTAATAATTTATAACTGAGTTCAAAAAAAGTCAAATCGCCATAAACTATTTGATTGTCTAAATTTAATTTATATTGTGTTAATTTTGCAATATCTTCTTGAGTAAAAAAACGTTTAGACGGATCTATCGCTTCTAAATAATCGGTATAAAGTTCCTCAGAAAAAACGTCATTAATAGCTCTAGGCTGATAGTGACCTTGTTCCAAAATCATATGTGTTGTTTCTAAAGTAGTTTTATTTTTAAAAGGGTCTTTTTGACCTATAAAACTCCACAAACCGAATGCTACTACGAGCAGTAACACGATGTATTTATAATTTCTTTTCATAAATTGAATTATTTGTTGCATTATATTTTCTTTTTATAATGAAAGAATTGTGCCAAAAAAGGCTATTCTCTTTAAACAGATGCTAAGTTACATTAATTATTTTAACAATTTCATGATTTTAAATTCTTTTACTTTTTTCCATTGATGAAAAAAGTAACAAAAAAATCTAGCCTTACGAAAACCTTACTAAACTTATCTTCCT
>CAYPAK010000029.1:0-12764 GCA_964408665.1 uncultured Flavobacteriaceae bacterium
TTAAATAAAAACCCTGTCAAGAAAACGATAAGTATTAATTTTTTCATTTTATTTATTTATGGTTTGATTTATTAGTAATAATTCAAACATTATGCCACAAAGATACAACATATTTAATAACTATTTCTTACAGACAGGAATTAACTCCTCAGTAACTAGTGCGTATTTTTTAGAAAGTGCTCTGTCTAAGGTTTTTGCGTAAGCATTTGCACTTACTTGAAAGCCTACTGTTGCTAGCTTTTCAAAATAATCCATGCCATAAATACGCAGGTGGTCATATTGCCCAAATATTTTGGTACGCTCAGCTTTGTCAGTGATACTATCGTCTTCAAAGGTTATTTCTCGGTTATTATCCAAAGGTACTTGAAGAATAGCAGTTCCATTAGGTTTTAGGACACGATATAATTCTTGCATTGCCTTAGTGTCATCGGGAATGTGCTCCAAAACGTGGTTACAAAGTATAAAATCAAAGCTATTATCTTCAAAGGGCAAATTACAAATATCGGCTTTTACATCTGCCAAAGGAGATTCTAGGTCGGTAGTGGTGTAATCTAAGTTTTTTTGTTTTCTAAATCGCTTGTAGAATGCTTGTTCTGGTGCAAAGTGTAGTACTTTTAACGGTTTTGAAAAAAAATCAGTTTCGTTTTTGAGATATAGCCACAATAAACGATGTCTTTCTAAAGACAATGTGCCTGGAGCTAATACATTATTGCGTTTTTTGGTGTAACCATACGGAAGAAATTTACGATACGATTTACCATCTATCGGGTCGGTAAATGTATTACCACGATAAAACAAAGCTAATAATGGTTTTGCCCAGTAACTTAGCTTTATTAATAGTGGTCTTGGTATGGTATTTAATATAAATTTAAACAAAAACTATTCTTTTTTAGCTATAAAATATTTTGTAATTACATAAATAATAAAGCCACTTGCCATTATTTTTCTAGGTGTAAGGGTTTCAATAGCTAATGTTCCTGACCGATATAAAAAACCAAAAATAATAAGAATTACAGCTATTACATATAAAAAAACAATACTTCCTTTCATAATTAATTGTTTAAATTTTGTCTAAAAGGAGCTTCCTCATCGCTTACTATTCCTAAAGCATCATAGATGTATTTGTAGGTAGAAAGTAATTCAGGTTTACCATTTACAAGGGCTATGTCGTGTTCAAAATGCGCACTTGGCAGACCATCTTTGGTTAGTATAGTCCAACCGTCACTTAAATGATTGGTTTGGTAAGTTCCCATATTTATCATCGGTTCTACAGCGATAACCATACCTTCTTTAAATTTTTTGCCACGTCCTCTACGTCCATAGTTTGGTATTTCAGGGTCTTCATGCATTTTTGCCCCAAGACCGTGACCTACAAGTTCTCGTACAACACCATAACCGTGTTTTTCGGCATGTTCTTGTATAGCAAATCCTAAGTCTCCAATGCGATTTCCTGCACGAAATTGCGCAATACCTTTGTACATAGCTTCTTTGGTTACTTGCAGTAATTTTTTTACTTCAGCACTCACTTCGCCTACTTCAAAAGTATAAGCGTGGTCACCATAAAATCCATTTTTTAAGCTGCCACAATCTACCGATATAATATCACCTTCTTCAAGAGGTGTGTCGTTTGGTATACCGTGTACTACTTGAGCGTTTGGACTCATGCAAAGTGAATTAGGAAATCCGTACATACCCAAAAATGCTGGATATGCATCGTGGTCACGTATAAACTCTTCGGCTAATTTATCTAAATATAAAGTAGTAACGCCAGGTTTTATCTCGCTAGCTATCATTCCTAGTGTTTTGGAAACAATAAGTGCACTTTCGCGCATTAATGCTATCTGTTCTCTTGTTTTTATTTTAATCATTATCGCTTTTATTAAAGTGCAAATGTACTTATTATACTTTACTTAAACCATTTTTTGAAGATAGTCTTTTTAGGTTCTTCAGCTGGTGTTTCTCCCAAAAGTAGTTGATGAACTGCTCCCCAACCTATAAAACCCCCTATATTCCTGTCGTCTATAAAAATATCGGCAACTATTTTCCGACTTATTTTTTCGGTAAATTGTTCTTCAGGATAGGTGCTGTTTATAGCATAAAATGTTATACCATTTTTCTCGCAATACGCTATAGCTTCTTCTAGATGTTTGCCATTGCGAACTGTCCATAATATCAGTCGATGTCCTGCGTTTTGAAGTTTTTTTAAAGTGCTAAAGGCAAAGAGTTGTTCTTTGCCAATTTTTGGGTACTTGTTCTCTACAATAGTTCCATCAAAATCTACCGCTATAAGTAATGAATTTTGGGTATTATTCGGCATAATTTGGCGTATAGGGTTTATGGTTAATTATAGTTAAAAAATCCTCCTCTAAAGATACTATTGGCGATTCTACAATACGTCCTATTTCTTTGTCATTTTTATAAAAAATAAAAGTTGGTACATAATCAATATGTTTGCCTTTTTCTAAACCATTTGGCGATTTTTTATCACGATTTACCGCTACCAATTGAAAATTTTTCATATTAAAATCAATGGTATCTAATATTTTATAAAAACGAGGTGTCTCTCTTCGGCTATCGCTACACCAAGTGCCCATAAAGGCTTTAATTGTAATGTTTTTGCTTTTTTCTTTTAAGGATTCTATAGTGTTTTTGTTTATAGTATAATTGTGATATTCTTCATTATACCAAGTGTCAAAACCGTTTTTTTGAAAATCAGCTTTTGTGGCTATTCCGTACAAATTACCATTTTCATTAATACTTGCTTTAGGACTTGAGCAACTGTTTATCATTATTAATATGGAAAGTATAAGTAGTTTTTTCATTATTTTATAAGTAAAGAATTAGCAGTCATTAAACTTGGTTTTTTAATATTCATTAAATCCAAAAGGGTAGGAGCTATATTTGCTAAAGCGCCATTTTTTAATTTGAAATTAGCGTTAGCTATAAGTATAGCAGGCACAGGATTGGTAGTATGTGCCGTATTTGCAGAGCCATCTTCATTGCGCATTTTTTCGGAATTGCCGTGATCGGCAAGTATTATGATATTATAATTACTTTTTTTAGCAGCAGTTACTACATCTTTAAGGCAAGAATCTACCGCTTCTGCCGCTTGTATCGCTGCTTCAAATACGCCAGTGTGCCCTACCATGTCGGTATTGGCAAAATTAAGGATAACAAGGTCTGTTTCTCCTTTTTGAAGCTCAGGAACTATCGCGTTACGTACTTCAGGAGCGCTCATCTCGGGCTGTAAATCGTAGGTGGCCACTTTAGGCGAAGGGATAAGTATTCGTTTTTCTCCTTTATATACGTTCTCGCGACCTCCAGAGAAAAAGAAAGTTACGTGAGGATATTTTTCGGTTTCTGCAATACGTATTTGTGTTTTGCTATTAGCTTCAATAACAGCTCCAAGCGTATCTTTTAAATTGTCTTTAGGGTAAACAACCTTTATATTGTTAAATTTTTCATCATAGGCAGTCATTGTTACATAATACAATGGTAGTTTTTTCATGTTATACTCTACAAAATCTTTTTGTGAAAGTACTTCGGTAAGCTCGCGCCCTCTATCTGTTCTATAGTTAAAGAAAAACACCACATCATCGGTCTTTATTAATCCTGATTTATCTAAAATAATAGGTTTTATAAATTCATCGGTAATATCATTATTATAGCTTGCTTGTATGGCCGTTTTAGCATCATTAAATGTAGCGCCTTTGCCATTTACTAATAAATCATAAGCTAGTTTTACACGTTTCCAACGCTTATCTCTATCCATAGCATAATAGCGCCCAATAATACTTGCAATACTACTTTTTTTGTTTTTAATAAAAAGGGTTAAATCTGTAATGAAATCAATAGCAGAATTAGGGTCAACATCGCGACCATCGGTAAATACGTGAATGTAGCTTTGTACATTTGCCTTGTCAGCAATAGTTATTAGCGCTTTAAGGTGTTCAATATGCGCGTGAACGCCACCATCGGAAACGAGACCTAAAAAATGTATTGGCTTGTTGTTTTCTTGTGCATATTTAATGGTATCTAAAATCACTTGCTCTTTTTCAAAAGTTTGTTCCTTAATAGCTTTGTTTATCTTCACTAAATCTTGATACACCACGCGACCAGCTCCAAGGTTCATATGTCCTACTTCGCTGTTTCCCATTTGCCCGTCAGGTAATCCTACGTGAAGTCCATCGGTTAATATTTGGCTATTTGGATACGTTTTAATTAAAGAATCAAAAAATGGTGTATTTGCTTGATCTATTGCAGATACGGTTTTGTCTTGTGCTATTCCCCATCCGTCTAAGATGATTAGCATTGCTTTTTCAGTTGAATTCATGTTGTAAAGATAGTATTTTTCTAAAAAAGATTAAATTTATTTATGCATAAAAAAAAGACTTACATTCTTGTAAGTCTTTTAGTCGGGGTGGCAGGATTCGAACCTGCGACCTCCTCGTCCCAAACGAGGCGCGATGACCGGGCTACGCTACACCCCGAAATCTCTAAAATTTCGAGACTGCAAATATAAGAGGTTTATATTCATCAAAAAAATATTTTTTCATTTTTTTTATGCTTATTTTTGCATCCAATAATCTAAAAGAAAAAAATAATGTTAGTTATTGGTATAGCAGGAGGCACAGGAAGTGGTAAAACTACTGTGGTAAACAAGATTTTAAGAGAACTTCCACAAGAAGAAGTGGGCGTTATTTCACAAGATAATTATTATAGAAAAACAGATGGTTTGTCTTTTGAAGAACGTAGTAATATTAATTTTGACCATCCGCGCTCTATAGATTTTGAATTGCTTGTGGAGCAACTTAAAGAACTTAAGGCAGGTAAAACGATACAACAACCCGTATATTCTTTTGTAAAGCACAATAGAACCGAAGATACGATTACAACACACCCACAAAAAGTGATGATAGTAGAAGGTATTTTGGTGTTTACTGATACTGAATTACGTGATTTGTTTGATATAAAAATATTTGTTTATGCAGATTCTGATGAACGCTTAATAAGACGTGTGCGTAGAGATATTCTAGAGCGAGGACGTGATATAGAAGAGGTTTTGACGCGTTATCAGACTACATTAAAACCAATGCATCAGCAGTTTATAGAGCCTACAAAATCGTATGCAGATATTATTATACCTAATGATAGACATAATAATGTAGCTATAGATATTGTAAAAACCGTTATTAAAAACAAACTATAAATAATTGAATATAACTAAATACATATCAAAACGTTATATTGTAGCTATTGCAGCATTTGTTGTTTGGATGGTTTTTCTTGACCCAACATCTTATTTTATTCATAAAGAACTTAATGATTCTATTGATAAATTAGAAACGCAACGAGCTCATTTTAAAGCAGAAATTGCTAAAGATAAGCAAGAAATTAAGGTCTTAAAAACAGATTCGGGTTTAGAGCGTTTTGCTAGAGAACGATATTATATGAAAAAAGATGATGAAACTATTTTTATTATAGAAACTGATAGTTTAAAAGGTGAAAAATAATGGCGGTAGATTTAGATTCTTTTGAAAGTATATCGGCAAAAGCTTGGAAACAAAAAATCCAAGTAGATTTAAAAGGTGAGGAGTATAAATCATTACTTTGGCAAACACTTGAAGGAATAACCGTAAAACCATTTTATCATTTTGATGAAGATAATACAATACTTCCTGTTCAAAACCCTGAAAATTGGCAAATAGCACAACACATTTTTATTGCTGATGAAAAAATAGCCAATAAAATAGCTTTGGAAACGATAAAGGGCGGTGTAGAAACTATTACTTTTACAGCAAATAAACCCTTTGATATTGAAAAAGTTTTAAAAACGATTTCAATTAATAACTTGAATTTCAAACTTCATTTTTTAGAGGTAGCATTTATTTCAAAATTGCTTCATTCTAATGCTAATTTTACAGTGCAAATAGACCCAATAGGGCAGTTAATGCAAGAGGGAAATTGGTTTAAAAATAAAGAAACCGATTTTAAGCAATTAAATAAGTTGTTAAAAGCATTTCCTAATCGTAAAATTATAACTATTGCTAATACTGTTGTACAAGAAGCAGGAGGAAATATTAATCAGCAAATAGCTTATGCATTAGCACATGCTAACGAGTATCTTAATGCATTTGGAGGAGAAACAGCATCGCAAATTACTTTTGAATTTGCAACCAGTTATAATTACTTTTTTGAAATAGCAAAAATAGGTGCTTTTCGTTATTTATGGAAAGAATTACAAGAAACATATAAGGTGAAACCAGTTAAGGTTATTGTAAATGCTACGCCGAGCAAACGTAATAAAACATTATATGACTATAATGTAAATATGCTGCGCACAACTAATGAAAGCATGAGTGCTGTGCTTGGAGGGGCAGATATAGTTCATAATTTACCTTATGATGCTGTTTACCATAAAAGTAATCCCTTTGGAGAACGCATAGCTAGGAATCAGTTGCTGATTCTAAAAAAAGAAAGCGGTTTTGAAGCCTTAGATGCTGTTCGAGGCGCTTATTATATAGAGAGTATCCGTTTAGCATTAGCAGAAAAAGCATTATTGATATTTAAATCTATAGAAAAGGGTGGTGGTTTCTTGCAATTAGTATTTAATGGTACTATTCAGCGAAAAATAAAAGAAAGCGCTGCTAAAGAGCAAGCGTTATTTGATAATGGCGAATTGGTATTAATAGGCTCTAATGTATTGCCAAATGCTGATGATAGCATGAAAAATGATTTGGAATTATACCCTTTTGTAAAGCAAAATCCAAGAAAAACACTTATTGAGCCTATTATACCTAAAAGATTAGCTGAAAAGCTAGAAAAAAAACGTCTTGATGAAGAAAAATAAGTTATTATAATTAGATAATAGTATGTAAAGCTGTTAAATAATTATAATTTTCTAAAAAAAATAACTAATTTATTTTGCAAATTTAAATTTTTAAATTACTTTTACTTAAAAAAAGCAAACCTATAAAAATAAAACAAACCTATAAAATTGTTGAATTTAAATAATTGCTTATGAAAAAATTAGTACTTTTTAGTTTATTTTTACTTTTTGTAAAACATAGTAACGCTCAAGCGTTATATTTATCAGAAACTTTTAGCGGAACAACTTTACCTACTGGTTGGACAAATAATGATATTGCAGGTAGTGGTGAGATTTGGGAATTTAATAATCCTGGAGGAAGAACCATTAATGCTCCAGTAAGTGGAAATTTCGCTATTTTTGATAGTGATAATGGTGGTTTGCTTTCTCCTGCAGAAGAAGCTGCTTTAGAATCGCCAAGTTTTAATACTACAGGAGGGTATAATAAGGTTATTTTGCAATTTGATCATTATTATAATGACAACGGCTCTACAGACACTGCTTATGTAGAGGTTTTTAATGGAAGCTCTTGGGTAACTGTTGCTACCTACAATGCTGATACGCCAAATGCTACTCGTGAGTTTATTGATATAACTGCTCAAGCATTAAATGTTACTAATGCTAAAATACGTTTTAGGTATGTAGGGAATTATGATTGGTGGTGGGCTGTAGATAATGTAAGTGTTTTTTCTCCTCCAAATAATGATGATTGTGCTAATGCAGAAAATCTTCCTATTGGTAGAGTCTTTAATGATTTTCCTGTTTCAGGAAGCAATACTTATAGTTTAAATTTATTACACGTAAGTACACCTTATTTAGATCCTACCTGTGGAAATTTTGGTAATGGGTATGATACGTGGTATAAGGTTACTATCCCTTCAGGGGGTAATCTTGCAGTGGAGGTGCGTAACCAAAATGGAACCCCTGTAGATGATACGGTGATACAATCTTATACGGGATCTTGTGGTTCTTTGATTTTGCTTTCTTGTGATGATGATAGCGGTGAAGGCTTTTATTCTCGTTTAAAATTCACAGGAAGAACCCCAGGTGAGGTTATTTATATACGCATTTTTGAGTTTTCAAATGACCAATTGATGGATTTTACTATTTCGGCATTTACATGCTTTAGAAATCCTAAGTATTGGGATGGTACGAATTGGAGGAGAGTTAAGGATGGAGTTATAGCAACAAATCCACCAAATATTGATACTGAAACACGTATAGAAGGGAATTATAATACGACTGCTAATGGCAGTTTTTCTACTTGTTCTTGTGAAGTAAAAACAGGAAATACCTTAACTATTAACAGTAATGAATATGTAGAGGTTGATAAAGAATTAATTAATGATGGTGCTATAGTGATTAATAATAATGGAAGTTTAGTACAAAATGATAATGCAGCAACTGTTACTGGGGCAGGAACTTATAGTATGCAGCGCATATCTACACCGTTAAATAATGTAAATGATTATACTTATTGGTCATCACCGATGACTAGTCATACACTTGCAAATATGATAACAACAACGCATTACTATGATTTTAACGCTGCAATTCAAGACTGGAATTGGCAGAATGGCGCCACAAATATGAGTGTTGGTAAAGGGTATATAGCCAAAGCTATAACAGGAACAACTAGCGGAAGTACTAATGCCGTAACCTTTAGTGGTGCACCATATAATACGGGGATTATAACTACAAATATGCAATTTACTACTGTTGTAGGAACTCCAGCTGATGATAGCTGGAATCTTATAGGAAACCCATATCCAAGTGCTATAGATGCAAATGCTTTGGTAACGCATAATGCTACAATGAATGGAACACTTTATTTTTGGACACATATTACACCGTTAAATGCAAGTGGTACAAGTTATGCGTCTTCTGATTATGCTACTTGGAATGCTACAGGGTCTGTAGGCACAGCAGCTACAAGTACAGCAACAGGTAATGGAAATACCAATGCACCAACAGGTTTTATAGCCGCAGGACAAGCGTTCTTTGCTCAAGCAAATACTACAGGAAATATTGAGTTTACCAATGCGATGCGCGTAACTACAGGTAATGACAATTTTTATAGAGTTCAAAATAATAATGCAGATAGAATTTGGTTAAACCTTACTAATGCACAAGAAGCATTCAAACAACAATTAATAGGTTTTCTTCCAGATGCAACAGATGGAGTTGATAGATTATACGATGGTTTGGTAAATAATGGAAATAGTTATATTAACTTTTATTCATTGGCTAATAATGATAAATATGTAATTCTTGCTAATGATTTAATAGATACGGAAGAAATAATACTTTTAGGGTACGAGTCTAGTATTGCAACAACATTTACTATTAGTATAGACCACTTGTCTGGTGATTTGAATACCGATACTTTTGATATTTATTTAAAAGATTTAGATTTGAATATTGTGCATAATCTTAAAGAAAGTGATTATCAATTTACAACAGGAATAGGAACTTTTGATTCAAGATTTGAATTGTTTATTCAGCGTAGCTCGGCTTTAACAGTGCATAATGAATTGCTTACTAATGATGAGTTGCTAGTAAGTCAGCTTAACAATGCAGACTTTGTAATTAAGACAGCTAATAATGCAATGATAAAAGAAGTGCAAGTTTTTAATACATTGGGACAGTTATTAGTTAAAACTTCTAATGAACAGGAGGTAATAAGTATCCATTTGGAGACTGTTTCAAGAGGTAACTTATTACTATTTAAAGTACAAACAGTAGCGGGTAATAGCTATACTAAAAAAATACTAAAAATAAACTAGCTACATTGGAAAATAATTGTACTTTTGCGGCAAATTGATATAGTAGTTATATCATACATAATAATTATTAAAATAATATTGGCATGTATTTAACACCAGAAAAAAAAGAAGAGATTTTCAAAAAACATGGAAAATCTGAAAAAGACACGGGTTCTGCAGAAGGGCAAATTGCTTTATTCACTTACAGAATAAATCATTTAACAGGACATCTTAAAAAAAATCACAAGGATTTTAATACAGAACGTTCATTGGTTAAACTAGTAGGTAAAAGAAAGAGTTTGTTAGATTATTTAATCAAAACAGATGTATTGAGATACCGTGCAATAGTAAAAGAATTAGGATTACGTAAGTAATTTGAAAAAGAGGCTTTGTGCCTCTTTTTTTTTAATAAAAAAGTAAATTAGACTTTTCATTGGTAAACACACACAACTAAAACCACAGAATGTTTAATTAAAAAGAAAAATTTATGGTGCCACAAGTGCATAAAGAAATTATCGAATTAAGTGATGGAAGAACCATTACTATTGAAACAGGAAAATTAGCAAAACAAGCACACGGATCAGTTGTGGTAACTATGGGAAAAGCCATGTTACTTGCTACTGTAGTATCTGCTTATGAAGCAAAAGAAGGTATGAACTTCTTACCGCTTACAGTAGATTATCGCGAAAAATTTGCTGCAGCAGGTCGTTACCCAGGAGGTTTTTTCAAAAGAGAAGCGCGTCCTAGCACCGAAGAGATTTTAACCATGCGTCTTATAGACCGTGTTTTAAGACCATTATTTCCTAAAGATTATCATGCAGAAACACAAGTAATGATACAGCTTATGTCTTCTGATGACGAGGTAATGCCAGATGCATTAGCAGGACTAGCAGCATCAGCTTGTATTGCACTTACCGATATTCCTTTTGAATATCCTATTTCTGAAGTACGTGTTGCACGTATAGATGGTGAGTTTGTGATAAACCCAAGTCGTACAGAATTAGAAAAAGCCGATATCGATATGATGGTTGGAGCCTCTGCAGATTCTGTAATGATGGTAGAAGGAGAAATGCTAGAAATTTCGGAAGAAGAAATGACCGAAGCTATAAAATTTGCTCACGAAGCTATAAAAGCACAATGTCAAGCGCAAGTTAATCTTGCTGAAAAGGCAGGGGAAAAAGCCGTTCGTGATTATGATCAAGCTATAGAATGTGAAGATACTATGAAAAAAGTATTTGATGCATCTTATGATAAATTCTATGAAATAGCTAAGCAAGCAACTGCAAAAGCAGAGCGTACAGAAAAATTTGCTGCTATAAAAGATGAGGTAAAAGCCTTATTTACAGAAGAAGAATTAGAAGAAAAAGCAGCTTTAATAAGTAAATATTTAAATAAAGCAAACAAAGAGGCGGTACGTAATCTTATTTTGGATGAAGGAATTCGCCTTGATGGTCGTAAGACTACCGAGATAAGACCTATTTGGTGTGAGGTAGATTACTTGCCTTCTACACACGGTTCTGCGGTGTTTACGCGTGGAGAAACACAAGCGCTAGCTACGGTTACACTTGGAGGTTCTCGCGATGCTAACAAAATAGATTTACCAACTTTTGAAGGAGAAGAGCGTTTTTACTTACACTACAACTTCCCACCATTTTGTACAGGAGAAGCAAGACCACTTCGTGGAACTTCACGTAGAGAAGTAGGACATGGAAACTTAGCACAACGTGCACTTAAAAATATGATTTCAGAAGATTGGCCTTATACGGTACGTGTAGTATCTGAGGTGCTAGAATCTAACGGGTCATCATCTATGGCTACAGTTTGTGCAGGTACAATGGCACTTATGGATGCTGGGGTTACACTTAAAAAACCAGTTTCTGGTATTGCTATGGGTTTAATTACCGATGAAGAAACAGGAAAATATGCTGTGCTTTCAGATATTCTTGGTGATGAAGATCACTTAGGAGATATGGACTTTAAAGTAACAGGTACAGATGCAGGTATTACAGCTTGTCAAATGGATATAAAAGTAAAAGGACTTTCTTACGAAATTATGGAAGCTGCACTAGCGCAAGCTCGTGATGGTAGAATGCATATCTTAGGAAAATTAACTGATACTATTGCATCTTCTAATGATACAGTAAAATCTCACGCACCTAAAATGGTAACTGTGGTTGTAGCTAATGAATTTATAGGAGCTATAATTGGTCCTGGAGGAAAAGTAATTCAGGAAATGCAAAAAGAAACAGGTACTACAATAGCTATTACCGAAGATGAAGATGAAAATGGTGTGGTAGAAATACAAGGTACTGACCAAGAAATGATAGATGCTGTTATTGCTAAAATAAAATCAATTACCTTTAAACCAACAGTAGGAGAAACCTATATGGTAAAAGTGGTAAAAGTGATGGATTTTGGTCCAGTAATAGAGTTTAATGATGCGCCAGGGAATGAAATGTTATTACATATTTCTGAACTTGCTTGGGAGCGTACAGAAAATGTAACCGATGTGGTAAATCTAGGTGATGAATTTGAGGTGAAATACTTTGGTATAGACCCAAAAACAAGAAAACCAAAAATTTCTCGTAAAGCATTATTAGAAAAACCAGAAGGATGGCAACCAAGACCACCACGTTCTAACAATAGAGATAATAGAGGAGGAGACCGTAGAGATAATCGTGGTAGAGACAACCGTAATAGACGTTAATTAATTAACGATTATTATAATATCAACGAAGAGGCTTTAATTTATTTTAAAGCCTCTTTTTTTGTTATATTTGCATAAATTAAAATAATATGAATACAGCAGAAGTAAGTAAATATATAGTTAGTTGGTTAAAAAATTACGCTACTAAAGCTAATGTTAATGGCTTTGTTGTTGGTGTTTCTGGAGGGATAGATTCTGCAGTTACCTCTACACTTTGTGCTATGACGGGGTTTGAGACAGTTTGTGTAGAAATGCCTATTCATCAAGATGAAAAACAGGTGAGCAGAGCTTTGCAGCACATTAAGCAATTAGAAGAACGATTTGAAAATGTATCTAGTACCAAGATAGATTTAACGCAAACGTATGAAACTTTTAAAGCAACGGTAAATCATATTGATAAAACAACTAGAGAAGAAATAACCTT
>CAYPAK010000030.1:0-12707 GCA_964408665.1 uncultured Flavobacteriaceae bacterium
CAAATAGCTACATATTCTACTTCCTCATCAAAAGGGTTAGCATATTTTACACGTGTTCCTGCTTTTACCAATAGTGATTCGCCTGCTTGTAATATGATTTTTTTACCATCAATAATCACTTGTTTTTTACCACGAAATATAAGCGTATATTCATCAAATTCTGGTGTTTGATAAGGCTCTTCCCACTGTGGTGGCGCCACCATTCTCGCTATACTTATAGGTGATTTTACGGTTCCATTGCCAAAATGTTCTTCTATAAGTTTTCCATCAGTTGTGGGAACTACAAAGGGTTTGTCTTGTTTAATATATTTTTCCATAAGTTATTGTTTTAAAAGAAACGCTATGGTATCTACACCATCTGCATAGTCCCAAAGTTGTGGTTTTTGTGTTTGCCCAAACGGAATACTATTAGGCACATTTCCATTACTTACTACAACTTGTATTTGGTCTTTTTCTAAGGCTAGTTTAGTTTTTAACAATTCTAAATCGTTATATTTTTCATAGAAAAGTGTTGCTATTGGCGAGCTATAACTTGCATCTTCTTTGAGCATTAAAAATCCGTTTTCTAATAAATCATACAAACTCATTAAATAAACAGCTTTATTATAATCGTAATTATTCGTGTATTTTTTATTATCTAATAAATGGCTATAGCTATAAAGTGCTTTAAATAAATTATCAAAATCATAATTTTCAGGAACATATAGTTTTGCCACATTACGGCATCCTAAACCAAAATACCTAAAAACATCTTCGCCTAAAGCGGTAAGTTCTTCTTGAGTTTCATCTCCTGTAAGTACTGCTACGCCATTTCTATTCTGACGGATAATATGCGGATGTTTTCCAAAATAATAATCAAAATATTTAGCCGAATTATTACTTCCTGTAGCAATAACAGCATCAAAATCAGTCAATTTTCCTTCAGAAAAAGTAATTTTCCCTTTAAAAGTTGGATTTACCGCTTCAATATATTTTGCCAAAATAGGCAATAAATGTTTATCATTAGATGACTGCTTAATGAGAATTTTATGCCCTGTGATTAATACGGAAAGAAAATCATGAAAACCTACCAAAGGGATATTTCCTGCCATAATAACGGCTATCGTTTTAGGCTTATCAACTGCTATATCATAAGGTTTTAGCCATTTTTCAATATTCGTTTCGGTTAATGCTTCCGTCCAACTATTCACTGCAAATAGTACGCTATCTTTAGTAAACCAACCATTAAATTCTACAGCACGTTCTAGCTGCATTTTAAAAGCATCAAAAAAAGGTTCATTATGAGGAACAGTATCATCTTTAGTGATTCCATCCTTTGAAAATTGACTTAAAAACTTCCCTAATGTAACAAAAGTAGCTTTACGTGTATTAAGATTTGACAAATTTGTGTTTTTATAAAAATTAATTAATATCTTTGTACTGCAAATTTAAAATTTAAAAAACAAATGGCAATAATAATAACAGATGATTGTATTAATTGTGGCGCATGTGAGCCAGAATGCCCTAACAATGCAATATACGAACCAGGAGATGCTTACAAATTCTCTGATGGAACAACATTAACAGGAAAAGTAGTACTTCCAAATGGTAAAGAAGTAGATGCAGATGCAGAGATAGAAGATATTTCTGATGAATTTTACTACATCGTACCAGATAAATGTACTGAATGTATTGGTTTCTTTGACGAACCTCAATGTGCGGCAGTTTGCCCTGTAGATTGCTGTATTCCTGATGAAGCAGTAGTAGAAACTGAAGATAAATTAAAAGCAAAAAAAGAATTTTTACATAAAGACTAACTTTTTTATTTAAAATTAAAAAACACCAAAATATGATTGCAAAATCACTTAGAGCCTTACTACTTTTAGGGCTCTTTTTTGTTTATTCTTGTGAGAAAAACAATAAAGACGACCAAAAAATCACTGTAGATTTACTGCAACTTAACGATGTTTATGAAATTTCGCCCCTAGAAGGTGGCAAAGTCGGCGGCTTGGCACGTGTAGAAACTTTGCACCGCGAATTGCTACAAAAAAACCCAAACACCTATATGTTTATGGCAGGAGATTTCTTAAATCCGTCACTTATAGGAACGCTTAAATATCAAGGAGAACGCATCCGTGGACGTCAAATGATAGAAACGATGAATGCTATGGATTTTGATTTGGTGACTTTTGGAAACCACGAATTTGACTTAAAATATAGTGATTTACAAAAACGATTAGACGAATCGTGCTTCCCTTGGACTTCGGCAAATACAGGACATATTTTGGGTAATAGTATTGAACCATTTTACACTACAAAAGACAGTACAAAACTATATATTCCTGATACCTATATTTTTGATTTAGAAAACAAAGCAGGAACAAAATTTCGCTTAGGCGTTTTTAGCATTTGTGTAGATTCTAACCCAAAAAAATATGTAAAATATTACGATTATTTTGAAAAAGCACAGCAAGCCTATGATAGCTTAAAAGACAAAGTAGATGTAGTCATTGGCTTTACACACCTCAAAAAAGAAGATGATTTAAAAATTCTAGAACAACTACCTAACGTACCGCTTATAATGGGTGGACACGAGCATTATAATATGTACCTCAAAGCAAGCACTGGCGGCATTTTGGCCAAAGCAGATGCTAATGCTAAAACCGTTTATTTACACCATCTTACTATTGATAAAAAAACCAAAAAAGTAAGTTTACAGTCTGATTTAATACCAATAACCGATAGTATTAAACCCGAAAAAAGTGTACAAAAAATAGTAACAAAATGGCAAGCTATTTTAGATAGTAAAGTAAAGAATATCACTCAAAATCCAGAAGAAGTAGTTTATTTTGCTAAAACACCTTTAGATGCAAGAGAAAAAACAATACGACACAAGCAAAGTAATATGGGTGCTGTCATAACTAACGCCTTTATTTATGGTTCTAAAAACCATGCCGAAATGGCTATTGTAAATAGTGGTTCTATACGTATAGATGACCAATTAGAGGGAGATATTGTAGCAATGGATTGGTTTAGAACATTGCCTTACGGTGGTTCAGCAATAGATGTTACTATAACAGGAGAATTGCTAAAAGCAGTTTTAGACTATGGTGAGAATCACGATGGCACAGGTGCATATTTGCAGCGAAGTCCTAATGTAACTTTAGAAAATGGCGTATGGAAAATAGCAGGAAAACCATTAAATGAAAAGAATAATTATAATATAGTAGTTTCCGATTATTTATTAAAAGGCTTTGATATTCCATTACTAAAAGAAGATGCTAAAGGCGTTTTAGCAGTAAACAAACCTAAAGAAGGTGACGTTAATTACGATATTCGCAAAGCAATAATTGCTTATTTAAAAGATAACAAATAATCAGTATAAATTTAAATTGGAATACTTTTTGTACTTTTACCTTTCAAAAAACAATAAAACAATAAGAACATGAAAAAAATTGTATTAATCGCAGCGGTTTTTTTAAGCGTATTAGCTTGTAAAAAAACACCATTTACTAATAGAAGTCAGCTTAACTTTATGGGGAATAACACCATATTCCCACAATCTTTTGCTGCTTATAACCAATTTCTGACTAGTCACGAAGTCTCCAAAGATGCCAGTAAGCAAGCTATGGTAGAACGTGTAGGACAGCGCATTGCATCTGCAGCACAACGTTACTTTGAAGCAAATGGCATGAAAGATTACCTAAAAGACTACAAATGGGAATATAAATTGGTAAAAGATGATCAAGTAAATGCCTTTTGTATGCCAGGAGGAAAAATAGTAGTTTATACAGGTATTTTGCCAATTACTCAAACGGAAGAAGGTTTGGCTGTAGTGCTAGGACATGAAGTTTCTCATGCCCTGCTAAATCACGGTGCTGAACGTATGAGTATGGGAACAATACAACAAATAGGTCAAGTAGGCGTAGCATTAGCAACAGCTAACAAGACACCCAAACAACAACAAATGTGGATGACAGCATACGGGCTTGGATCACAAATAGGTATAATGCTACCTTTTAGTCGTAGAGATGAAAATGAAGCTGATGAAACAGGATTACGCCTAATGGCCATTGCAGGTTATAACCCTGATGCAGGAGCAGAATTATGGAAACGTATGAAAGCAAAAGGTGGGCAAGCACCACCAGAAATGCTAAGCACACACCCTTCTAACGATACACGTATTCAAAAGCTAGCAGCTTATGCACCAAAAGCTAAAGAGGAAGCAAAACAATATGGTATTTATTTTGATAAATAATAAAAAACTTTTTTAAATAAAATAAAGCTTGTAGTCCGCTACAGGCTTTATTATTATAGTATTTATAGCAATGGGGATAGTCATCAATCAAAGTATAAAAAATAGTATTACTACTTATATAGGCTTTGTATTTGGCGCTATAAATACGCTCTTTTTATATGTTAATTTTCTTGACGAAACGCATTATGGTTTGGTCATATTTTTATTATCAACCGCTAATATACTCTCGCCATTATTATCATTTGGCGCACAACATGCTTTGCTTAAATACCATTCTAGCTATAACGAAAAAACTGCTAGAGACAAACTTACCAGCAGTTTATTACTACTACCATTGCTTGCCATTGGGCTTGTATTTGCCATATTTGCTATTTTTAGACCCGAAATACAGGCTTGGCTAAGCCACAAGAACCCATTGATTGCTTCGTATTTTTGGTTGCTTTTTATCACAGCAATATTTATGGCTTATTTTGAAGTTTTCTATGCCTTAGCACGCGTACAATACCAATCGGTTGTGGGTAATGCTTTAAAAGAAATCTTGCTTCGCGTTAGCGTAATGGTTTTACTTTTCTTGGTATATTTAGAATTATTAACTGTAAACCAATTTATATACGCATTAGTTATTGCTTACTTTATTCGCACCGTATTCATGGCTATTTATGCCTTACGAATAAGTGATTTTTCTTTTAGTTTTCAACTGCCTAAAAATTATATAGCCATATTAAAATACACTGCTTTTATAGTACTTACTTTTTCGGTTACTGCTATATTTTTTGATATTGACAAATTTATGATACCGATGTATAAAGCGCTTAAAAACAATGCTTTTTATTCGGTTGCTATATTTATTGCTATGGTTATAGAAGTGCCATCGCGTGCTATGCGGCAAATTCTTTGGCCACTTACGGCAAAAGTACTTAATGATAATGACAGTAAACAACTTACCTTTCTCTACAAAGAAAGCGCTATCAATATGCTTATAGTTGGCGGTTTACTTTACTTATTGATATTATTAAATATTCAAGATTTTTATCACTTATTGCCTAGTAAGTATAGCGGCGGATTTTATATTGTTTTTATGATAAGTTTTAGTAAACTTTATGAGGTTTCTTTGGGCAATAATGATGCTATCCTTTATAATTCTAATGCCTACAAAGTGTTGGTGTTTTTTGGTGTTTTTTTAGTCCTTGGTATGATTTTATTAAATAATTATTTCATCCCTAAATATGGTATTGAAGGTGCAGCTTTAGCAACACTAATCACTATGTTTAGCTATAGCACATTAAAATGGGTGTTTGTAAAAGTAAAATTTGGTATTCAGCCCTATTCTTGGAGAAGTTTTTACGTATTTGTAATTATAAAAAGCTTACTAACTATCTTTTTATTACTACCGTTACATTTTCCTATTATTATAAATATAATACTTCGCTCGCTAGTTGTAGTTTTGCTTTATATAAGCGCTATTTTCTTTTTGAAAGCATCGCCTACATTAAATGGTATTTTGCTAAAAGTACTTAGGAAATAATTATTTTTTTAAACTGATTTCCGTTTCATAATCTATAGAGTAATCATAGCTTAATCCTGCTAATTTATAAACGATAGTCCCTTTATAATGTAATGGTATTTTTTTATCTAATGTTGCATTCATAGCAAGCGCCATTAAATCTGCTGGGCTTTTGATGATATTATTAGTACGTATTTCTGTGGTTAATGGAATTGTAAATTCTTTTTTGGCAGGCGCTTTAAAATCTAAACTTTTAGACTCCGAAATAAGCATATCATCGCTGTATATTTTTAAATCCGTTAGCTCTAATTCACCTCCAATACTATTGGGGTTATAAAACACCAATTCGCTAGCAACTGTAATTGTAGTAACAGAATAGTTAACTAGTTTTACATTTTTTATCGTTTTAAATTCAGGTGATTTATTAGTTGTACAGCTTACTAAATTTAAAAATAAGGCAAATAGTATGAGTTTCTTCATTTTAATAGTATTTTTACGCTGCAAATTAAAACATAAAAATGCAATTAGCACAATATAAAACTTATTTTCTTCAAGAAATAGCTTCATTATATGAAAGTAATGAGGCTTTAAATTTTTTTAATTTACTACAAGAAGCTTATCTAAATATGAACCGTTTAGAAGCTGCTTTGAACCCTGATTTTAAAATCAACAAAGAGCAATTAGCCTTATTTAACAATGCCTTAAGGCAATTAAAACACGAAAAACCAATACAATATATTATAGGTAATACGTTCTTTTATGGACTAACTTTTAAGGTTAATAAACACACACTCATACCAAGACCCGAAACCGAAGAATTAGTATCATGGATTATTGAAAATTGCCCCACAGATAAAGCAATTCGTATTTTAGATATTGGTACAGGAAGTGGCTGCATAGCCATTGCATTAGCCAAAAACTTAGCTAACGCACAAGTAACTGCTTTGGATATTTCTACAGAAACACTAGCAGTTGCCAAGCAGAATGCAGCTCTAAATAATGTGGAAATTCAGTTTATAAAAACCGACATTTTAAAAGCAACAACATTAGATAATCATTATGATATTATAGTGAGTAATCCACCGTATGTACGTGAATTAGAAAAAAAAGAGATTCAAAAAAATGTGTTGGAATACGAGCCGCATACTGCATTATTTGTAGAAGATACTAATGCGTTAATTTTTTATGATAAAATTGCAAATTTAGCCAAAGACGGTTTAGTAAAAGATGGATTGTTGTTTTTTGAAATTAACCAATATTTAGGAAAAGAAACATTAGAATTAATAAAAGAAAAAGGCTTTAAAAGCCTTGAACTTAAGCAAGATATTTTTAAAAATGATAGAATGATTAAAGCAAAAATTTAATTATATTTGTACTATGAGTATTATAGACAACACCAGACATTTTTTAGAAAAACGAGGCTTTAATGTACTCGCTCGTTTTGCTGACCGTTTAGGCATGCGCACCAGTAGCGTCCGCTTGTTTTTTGTCTACGTGTCGTTTTTTACCTTCGGTTTATCTTTTGGCTTGTACCTTACACTTGCGTTTTTGTTACGCTTAAAAGATATGATTCACACCAAAAGAAGCTCTGTTTTTGATTTGTAATTTGATTTATTACTACACAATCAAAAATAAAATTCTAGAAAAAAACACTTCTAAAAGTTAATTATAAAAAACGTATCTTTGCAGTTATATTAAGACAGCATTACAATGAATAACACACTTATAAAAGAGGGCGAATTTGAATACTACGAGCAAGGCGAAGGGACTCCTATCATCGTGCTCCATGGTTTAATGGGCGGCTTGAGTAACTTCAAAGATTTATTTGCTCATTTTCCAGCAAAAGGATATCGCATAATTATACCTCAGCTCCCTTTATTTAAGCTACCGATATTAAAGACAAATGTAAAAAGTTTATCTAAATATTTATATAACTTTTTAGCACACAAAAACATTACTAAAGCCGTTTTATTAGGAAACTCTTTAGGAGGGCATATAGCGCTTTACTTTACAAAATACAATCCTGAAAAAGTACTCGGTTTAGTACTTACTGGAAGTTCTGGACTGTACGAAAAATCTATGGGAAGTACCTTTCCAAAACGCGGTAACAAAACTTATATTACTGAGAAAGTGCAAGATGTATTTTATGACCCCGCTATTGCTACTGACGAAATCATAGACGAAGTTTTTGAAACTGTGGGCGATAACAATAAAGTTATCCGTGTGCTTTATCTAGCCAAAAGTGCTATCCGTCATAATATGAAAAAAGACATTCCTAATATCACTGTGCCTGTTGCACTTATTTGGGGAAAAAACGACAATGTAACACCTCCAGAAGTAGCAACAGAATTTCATGAATTATTACCCAATTCTGAATTACACTGGATAGATAAATGTGGTCACGCACCGATGATGGAACGCCCAGAAATATTTAATAAGCTCGTAGAAGAATGGCTTGTTAAAAATAACTTTTAATTATGAAAATTACCAAAGCTGAATTTATAATCAGTAATACTGAAGTATCCAAATGCCCCAAAGAACCTTTGCCAGAATATGCCTTTATAGGTCGTTCTAACGTAGGTAAATCTTCTTTGATAAATATGCTAACAGACAATAAAAAATTAGCTAAAATATCTGGAAAACCTGGAAAAACACAACTTATCAATCATTTTAAGATTAATAACGAATGGTTTTTGGTAGATTTGCCTGGTTATGGTTATGCTTCTGTATCTAAAGGGAAACGTAAAAGTTTTCAAAAATTTATACAAGACTATTTTATAGAGCGCAGAAATTTAATCAATGCCTTTGTACTCGTTGACTCTAGACACGAACCGCAAAAAATAGATTTAGAATTTATGCAATGGTTAGGCGAACACGGTATTCCGTTTTCTATTATTTTTACCAAAATAGACAAACTACCAAGTTCTAAGCTCAACAATACTATTTTTAAATATAAAAAGAAACTCACGGAGTTTTGGGATCCATTACCGCCATCGTTTTTAACTTCTGCCACTGCAAAACACGGTGGAGAATTAGTGTTAAATTACATAGAAGACATCAACAAACAAGTAATTGGGAAAATAGAAATTTAACCTTCTATCACTTATTGCAGCATTTTCCACAACTTATCTTTAAGTTCATCTAAGCCCGTATGAGCAAGCGCTGATATAAATATATGCGGTAAATCTTCAGGTAAATCTTGTGCTATTTCTGCTTTTAACTCCTCGTCAAGCATATCTGCTTTTGAGATAGCAAGTAACCTGTTTTTATCTAACATTTCAGGGTTATACTTACGTAGTTCATTAAGCAATATTTCGTATGATTCATTGATATCATCAGCATCTGCGGGAACCATAAAAAGCAAAACCGAGTTGCGTTCTATATGTCTTAAAAAACGATGACCAATACCTTTTCCCTCGGCAGCACCTTCTATAATTCCTGGTATATCAGCCATTACAAAAGAACGAGAATCACGGTAAGAAACAATACCTAGATTAGGTTTAAGTGTTGTAAATTCGTAATCAGCTATTTTAGGTTTTGCCGCTGTAATAACCGAAAGCAATGTAGATTTTCCTGCATTAGGAAAGCCTACCAAACCAACATCTGCAAGTAATTTTAATTCTAAAATATACCAACTTTCTTGCCCATCAATACCGGGCTGTGCATAACGAGGTGTTTGGTTAGTAGAAGATTTAAAATGCCAGTTACCACGCCCGCCTTTACCGCCTTCTGCAATAATAACTTCTTGACCTTCTTCGGTGATTTCCAAGATAACCTCCTCGGTTTCCATATCACGCACTATAGTTCCCAAAGGTACATCTACATACACATCGGCACCATCTTTACCAGTACTACGAGATTTACTACCATCGCCACCATGTTCGGCTTTATTGTGTTTTTTAAATTTAAGGTGAAAAAGTGTCCAATAATTTGTATTGGCACGCAAAATCACATGACCTCCTCTACCGCCATCGCCACCATCAGGACCTCCTTTGGTGATGTACTTCTCTCTATGTAGATGCACAGACCCTTTACCTCCTTTACCAGAGGATACAAAAATCTTTACATAGTCTACAAAATTCCCTTCAGTCATTGTTTTTTTTATTTAAAGCAAAAGCTAATTTATAGTTTTGCTATTTCTTTACTTAATCGTGCTGTAATATCAGCTATTTCACCAATACCATCTACACCAATATATTTCCCTTGATTAGTATAGTAATGGGTTAATGGTGCTGTTTTAGTCTCATATTCATTAAAACGATTACGTATTTTTGATTCATCTTGATCATCTACGCGTCCACTTGTTTTACCACGTTCTAAAATACGTGCTACAAGCGTATCTTCATCTGCCTCTAATGCTATCATAGCATCTATACGCATGCCTTTTGCTGCAAGAAATATATCTAATGCTTTTGCTTGATCTTCGGTACGTGGAAATCCGTCAAAAATAAAGCCTTTTGCTTCTGGATATTTTTCTACTTCAGCTTTTAGCATTTTTATGGTTACTTCATCAGGGACTAAATCACCTTTATCCATAAAGGTTTTGGCTAATTTTCCTAAATCAGTATTATTTTTTATATTAAAGCGAAACACATCTCCTGTAGAGATATGAACTAAATCAAATTTATCTTTTAGCAAAACGGCTTGTGTCCCTTTTCCCGCTCCTGGAGGACCAAATAATACAATATTTTTCATTTTATTAGGTAATTTTAATTGGTATATACTTGGTATATTTCTACCATAGCCATCGTAATCTAAACCATAGCCAACGATGAATGTATTCGGAATAGAAAAACCAATATAATCTATTTTTAATGTTTTTTTGTATGCTTCAGGTTTATAAAAAAGTGTAACTATTTTTAAAGCTTTCACTTCTTTATCTTTAAATACTTGATAGATTTCTTCTAATGTATTTCCTGTATCTATAATATCTTCAAGAATAACTACTGTGCGTCCTTTCAAGTCTTCATTTACACCAAGTAATTGCTTTACATTTCCTGTAGATGTTGTCCCTTCATAGGAAGCAAATTTCACAAAAGAGACTTCACAATCTCCTTTATAATTTCGTATAAAATCTGCTGCAAAAAGAAAAGAACCGTTAAGAATACCTATAAACACAGGTACTTCGCCTTTTAAATCATTTTCTAAAGACTGTGCTAACTTTTTTACTACGCCTGCAATTACATCTTTAGTTATAAAGGGTACAAATTTTTTATCATGAAGTTGTATTTCCATAAGGTGCTATATTTATTAATAGCTTACAAATATACTAAATACCTTGCTTTTTTCAAACAAAAAGACAGCTCCATTTGGGCTGTCTTTTTGTTTGATGTTTTTATAAAACAAATTTTAAAATATTGTTGCTCTATTATCTTTTATTACCGCTGCATCTTTTACTGCATTATAAGCATCAGTTGCTGCGCGCGTTCTAAGTGTGTTAGTTTTTTGAGCTGCTTGCGTAGCAAATGTTGGTAGTTTTTGAGCCTCCTCTTTTTTAGTTACTTGAATAACATAAACACCTTTTTCACCAATTATTGGTTTAGAAACAGCATTTACATCCATAGCAAAAGCAGTTCCTACTACTTTAGGCTCTTTACCAGAAGCTGGTATTGTAGCTGTAGATCTACTTACTAGCGTTGCCTGCGTCACATTTGTTTTGTTAGCTTTTGCTATTGCTACTAAATCTGTTCCACTCATTTTTGGTGCAATTATTTTTGCTTTTTTAGCATTACTCAAAATTGGGTAAACTTTAGATTTAGCTTCTGCTACTGATTTTACCGTCTCGTTATGTATTGCTTTAGCTGCTACAATTACCTGTCCACCTTTTACATTAAATTTAGACACATCACCTACTTTTCTATCAGCATCAAATAACCAACGCACTATTTCTCTACGTTTTCCTAATGCAGGTAAATCTTCATCTAATGTTTTTAATTTATTTACGGGTTTTACTTCAAGACCATTACGTTTAGCAATATCTTCAAATTTTTCAGTTCCTTTTTCTGCATCAATAAGTATTTTTGATGCTTTAGTGAATAATGCTTTGCTTGTTGCTTTAGATGGTAAATTCTTTTTAGCAACTGTTGCTAATTTATATGCTTTTGAACTTCCTATTAAATCTTTAATATAAATAATATGGTAACCAAATACTGTTTTTACCAAACCTACATCTCCTTTTTTTCCTTCAAAAACAAAGTCGTTAAATTCTGGGACCATTGCATTGTAAGCAAATTTACCTAAATCACCTTCTTTAGCACCACTTCCTTTATCATCAGAAAAATCTTTTGCTAGTTTTCCTATTTTAGATTTATTCGCTTTTACTACTGCTAGCAAACTATCTGCTAGTTTTTTAGCAACTTCTTCTGTTCGTGTTCCTTGACCTCTAGAACCTTTATACGAGATTAAAATATGTGCTGCCTTAGCTGAATCTGGAAGCATTTTAATAGCTTCTATTTTAGTTATTTTAAAATAATCACCATCTTTATAAGGCCCATAAATAGCTCCTACTGGCAATTTAGCCAAAGTATCTTTTAATACCGCTGGTGATAATTTTGAAGCAGTAATATATTTGTCCGTATATTTAATATCTGATTGCTCATTTACAAAAGCCTTCAAGTCTTTAGTGTTTTTAAGCCCTGCATCATTACTCTTAGTAATCGTATTATAAACACCATTTACTAATTTCTTTAAGCTATTTTTCAATGCTTTTTCATCTTCAAGTGAAGCTTTTTCATCTATTTTAACATAAGCCATATCACGAGTAGGCTCTACTTTAAAATCTGCTGCGTGACTCGCAATGTATGATTTTATTTCTGCGTCAGATACTTTTACCTCATCATCTTTTATAGAAGCATAAGGCACTTTTACGTATTTAAAAGTAACTTTTTCATTTTCTTTATTATAATTAAATTCTGCTTCTTTTTCGGTAGTTACTACTCCAGCTTTAATTAAATTATTATAAATAGT
>CAYPAK010000031.1:0-4060 GCA_964408665.1 uncultured Flavobacteriaceae bacterium
CAAATCACTTTGAATAAAAGCAAATTATCTATTAAATCTTGGGCTAATGATGACCGTCCTCGCGAAAAAATGATGCTAAAAGGCAGTAATTCACTTTCGGATGCAGAGCTTATAGCCATACTTATAGGCTCAGGAAACCGAGAAGAATCTGCTGTGGCATTAGCAAAAAGAATATTGCAGTCAGTTGGTAACAATATTAACAGCTTGGCACAACTGTCTTTAGAAGAATTAATGCAGTTTAAAGGTATTGGCGAAGCTAAAGCAATAAGTATAATTACAGCACTAGAGCTAGGGAAGCGAAGAAGGAGTGAAGCAGCATTACGCATTCCTAAAATTACTTCTAGCAAAACGGTTTATGAAATTATGCAACCTTTATTAGGTGATTTAAAACACGAAGAATTTTGGGTCTTGTTTCTTAATAATGCAAATAAACTCATTTATAAAATGCAATTAAGCAAAGGCGGAATGGTTGGTACAGTAGTAGATATCCGTTTGATACTCAAAAAAGCATTGGCTTATAATGCTGTTGGTTTGATATTAGTTCATAATCATCCTTCGGGAAATGTGAACCCTAGCCAAGAAGATAAAGGTATTACGACTAAAATTAATACTGCGGCTAAATTGTTAGATTTAAAAGTTTTGGATCATTTAATTGTTACTGCAAACAATTATTTTAGCTTTGCAGATGAAGGCTTGCTTTAGCAGTTATGTATAATAATATATTTATTCTCTTTTAGAATCATTATATAAACTATATTTGCTTAGCTAATAAAAAAAATTATAAAAGCGATTGATTATGGATAAATTAAGAACAACAAATATTTTACTGCTAATTATAGCACTTCCTATTTTGTTCTTTGTATTAAAGACGCTTTCTTTTATATTTATACCTCTTGCATTTTCTTTGTTTATAGCCATTTTGCTATGGCCATTGATACGTTGGTTGCAAAAGAAGAAGATTCCAAAATTTGTAAATATTAGTATAATTGTGTTTTTAATGCTACTTTTTATAGTTTCCGTAAGTGTTTTGATAAATTTATCAAGTAAAGAAATACTAGCTTCTAATACTGGTTTTTTTGAAAAAGCAGATGCTAAAATCAGCAATTTAGTTTTAATTATAGAAGACTTTTTTCAGATAGAACGCGATAATGATACGAGTGCTTTTCAATATTATTTGGAAAAGGTAAATTATAATAGCTTAGTGCCGTCTGTAGTGAGTTCTGTAAAAAACTTATTGTCTATGTTTTTAATGACGATGTTTTTTGCGGTATTGTTACTGTCTGAGTCCCTAAATTTGCATAATGTTTTGCGGCAGTTTGTTGTAAAAGAACGCTTTGCTTCTATACGTGTTATTGCTAGAGTAGAAAAAGATATTATTACCTTTATCAAAGTGAAATTTATATTGAGCTTCTTTACAGGATTAGGTTTTACTATTGCGTGCTTACTTTTTGATGTAAGTTTCCCTATTTTTTGGGGTTTAGTAGCCTTTTCGCTTAATTTTGTTCAAATGATAGGTTCGGTAGTTGCTGTTATTTTAATGAGTATTTTTGCCTTGATAGAAATTAATTCTCCAGGCACTTTGCTATTTTTTGTGCTTGTAGTTACTATGGTAGAGGTTATTATCGGAGGATTATTAGAGCCTATTTTTATGGGAAAATCATTTGCTATAAACGTAATAACCATTTTGGTAATGCTTATGTTTTGGGGCTTTCTGTGGGGAGTTCCAGGTATGATTTTGTCAATACCAATTACCGTATTTTTAAAAATTATTTTTGATCAATTTCCCAAAACAAAACTGCTTTCTAGTTTAATGGCTGGTAAGTAAATAAAGAATTTAACTAGAAATAATAATGCTATTAATCTACACACATAAAATCACACCACGAGTTTTATATACTTTTAAGCAATTTTTTACGCGAATTTTGCTTATCCCTGTAAAATTTACTACAAAAATAGATGAGTTTGTGGCGCATGAAGGACCTAAATTTTCATATACTGATAAAGCATTAGGGCAAGAATTTCATGTTTGGGCAAACCCTTTGTTATTTCAGCAAGGTGTAAAAGATGTTTTTATTGAAGTAAATGATTGGGAAGGGATACCTTGTTTTTTTAAAGCAGCAACAGAATCAGTAGTGCCTTTTGATATTTTTGCTGCAAGCTTTTATCTAATAACTAGATATGAAGAGTATAATTATCATAAAAAAGCAATGGACTCTAATTTTCCTGCTGCAGCAAGTTTAGCTTTTCAGCATAATTTTTTAGAAAAACCGGTTATTGATATTTGGGCATTTCGCTTTAGAGAATTACTTAAAGAACGCTTTGCAGACTATGATTTTAATTATAAAGAATTTGAGTTTAAACCTATTTTTGAAGTTCCTATTGCATTTTTATATAAACATAAAGGTGTTTTGAGAAATGCAAGTGGACTTTTATATGAATTGTTTACACTTAAATTTACTGCATCTTGGACACGATTAAAAGTCTTGATTAATAGAGATGAAGATCCTTTTGATAACTATGATAGCATCATTGACTTAGTAAAAAAATATGATTTTGAAGCTGTTTTTTTCTTTTTGGTAGGCGATTATAGCACTTATGATACAAACCTTTCTTATAGTAATTTAGCGTATCGGTCTGTTATAAAATCAGTAGGTGATTATTTAAAAGTTGGACTTTTAGGTTCCTATTTTACAGCAAAAAATGAATTAAAACTTAAAGAAGAATTAAAGCGTTTGTCTGCGATAACGCACCGCCCAATAGTTGCTACAAGACAGCACAGAAACCACCTAACACTACCAGAAACGTATCAAAATTTGGTAGAAATGGGTGTTACAGAAGAATATACTATGGGTTATGAAAAACGAATAGGCTTTAGAGCAAGCACCTGCTCTCCATTTTATTTCTATGACTTGGAGTTTGAAATACAAACGCCACTAAAAGTATTCAACATCCCTGTAAACGAAAAAACATTGCACGAAGTGTTAAACTATTCTAGTAAGAATAGTATTGATAAATTTACACAAATAGGCAACAAAATAAAAAGTTTAAATGGTGTATTTACGCCTGTTTTTCATAATTACGCTTTGAGTAATGAGGCTCAATTTAGCAGGGCAAAAAAACTATTCACTGCCGCATTAAAAAATTATACCAATGACTAATATAAAACACGTTTTTTTTGACTTAGACCATACTTTATGGGATTTTGATAAAAATTCAGAATTAGCTTTAAGAGAATTGTTCAAAGATAGTAGTATTAACTGTGATTTTGATGAATTCCACAAGCATTATTTAACAATAAATGATTCCTATTGGAAACGTATAGAGAAAGGTGAGGTAAGTAAAGAAGAATTAAAATATGGACGCTTTAAAGATGCTTTTGAAGCTATATCATTTGCTATTTCTCCTGAGGAAATAACTAATATAGCAGATAAATATTTAGATTATCTAGCAGAACAGACACACCTTTTTGATGATGCATTAGCCGTTTTGTCTTATTTAAAAAATAAGTATAAATTACATATTATTTCTAATGGATTTCAAGAAATACAAAACTATAAAATAACAAAATCAGGACTATTACCTTTCTTTGATGTGATAGTAAATGCAGAAACGGTAGGCGTAAAAAAACCAAATCCTAAAATATACCATTATGCGCTAGATTTAGCAAAAACAAAACCATCAGAAAGCATAATGATAGGCGATAATCTTGATGCCGATGTTTACGGAGCTCTTGCCGTAGGATTAGATGCTATTTATTTTAACTATAAAAACAAGGAAATTCCAAAGGATATTAAAACGATCAATAAATTAAAAACTTTAAAAGAGCTTTTATAATTGTGCTTATAACAATATAGCGTATTATTTTAGCGTTCTATATAGATAAAAATTACAAAATGAAAAACAAAATATCACTTTTACTAGTTGCAACAGTGCTACTCGGTAGCTTTTTTTCGTGTTACCGCACCTTAGATTTTGATCAAGCAGAAAACACAGCAAGACCAGTTATAGATGCAGATTTAGCCTATTTTACTTTAGAAGCAAATCATTTAATAGATCCTGT
>CAYPAK010000031.1:4160-12577 GCA_964408665.1 uncultured Flavobacteriaceae bacterium
GGAAGTTTTAATTTTCAATCGGCAGCTACATTATATTTAGACTTAGGAATTTAAGAAAAAACAATGCGAAAAATTCACTTATACTTATTATTGTGCTTTACGATGTTTGCAAATGCACAAAACAAAGAATTATTATATGGTTTTAACGGTTTGCCACAAGCACAATTACTAAACCCTTCTCAAGAAATGCCTTATCGTATGCATATTGGTTTTCCTGCATTATCTAATATTCATGCAGCATTTGGTACAACTAATTTTGCCTTAGAAGATTTGTTTTTGCCCGATCATATTCCATTTCGTGTTAAAGTGGATAGATTAATTGCTAAAACAAAAAATACGGATTATATGTCAATTAATCAGCGATTAGAATTGCTTAATTTTGGCTTTGCTAAAGATGAAGATACCTATTTTTCTGGAGGTTGGTATGAGGAGTTTGACTTTATATCATATATGCCCAAAGATATGATGGACTTGGTATATTATGGAAATCATCCTTACCCAGACAGGATATTTAAAGCCTCGGATATTAATTTTAAAATGGAATTATTAGGTGTACTGCATTTTGGTGTAAGCAAAAAAATAAATGACAATTTCCGTATTGGAGGACGTTTTAAAATTTATTCTAGTGTGCTTAATGTGAATTCCACACATAATGAAGGCACTTTCACTACCATACAAGGAAGTAATAATATACACACACATCTTTTGTCAGATGCTAATATAAGTATTAAAACAGCAGGATTTGCAACAGATAAAGCACCTAATATAGGTAGCTTTTTACTTGGAGGAAGCAAAGGTTTTGGTGTAGATTTTGGGCTGACTTGGCATCCTTCAGAACAATGGACAGTAACTACAAGTCTTATAGATTTGGGCGTTATTTTTAATAAAAAAGATGTAAAACAATACAATGTTACGGGCTCTTATACCTTTACTGGTTTTGATTTGTTGTATCCAGGAACTTCGCCTAATGATTATTGGGGCGAAATGGAAGATCAAATCGATGCGCGTATTATAACTGAAGATACAGCAACAGCTTACACAACTTGGCGTTCCTCTAAAATATATTCTTCTGTAGCTTATAGCTTTGGGCAAAGACGTAGCGGTAAATGTAACTGTTTGGTTGCAGGTAGCGGTTATATGAATGAAGTTGGTGTACAAACATTTAATATTTTTAGGCCTAAACGCCCTCAATATGCGTTGACGGCTTATTTTAAACATCAATTTGGAAGTTTTCTTACGGCAAAAGTAGCTTACACCTATGATGAATACAACCCTACAAACCTTGGCTTGGGACTTTCGCTAAAACTAGGAGCAGTAAATATTTATGCAACTATGGACAATATGCTAGAACTACAAGATTTAACCAAGTCTAAAGCTGTATCGGCTATGTTTGGTATTAATATTCTATTGAAAAAACGAGAACTGTATTAGATATTGTTTGTGAATAGTTTGCCAGCTTTGTTTTTTTGGTAATTATTGCTTTATAGAATTTAAAAAAAATAATATTTAATAAAATGAAAACACTAAAAACCAAATTGTTACTGCTGTTATTAATAGCTTTCACAAATTTAGTAAACGGACAAATTACCGTAACAGGAAAAGTAACAGACGATACAAATGTAGCTATAGAATACGCTAATGTGGTGCTTATTAACAGTGCAAACAAAATCAGCAAAGGCACCATTACCGATGAAAAAGGAAATTTCGTTTTAGAAATAAGTAAAAAAGACAGCTATAAACTGCAAATAAGCTATATCGGTTTTACCGATTATACCAAAACGATTACTGCTTCGGTTGCTCTAGGAACTATCGTTTTGAAAACGGGTAATGCATTAGACGAAATAGTACTAACCAGTAGAAAGAAAATTGTAGAACGCAAAGTAGATAGATTGGTTTTTAACGTGCAAAACGCTCCTTTTCTAAAAGCGAGTGACGGTGTAGAAATACTAAAACGTACACCTAGAATAAACACGAATAGTGATGCCATTGCTATTTTAGGGAAAGACAAGGTCAAAGTAATGATAAATGACCGAATGACTACTTTGTCTGGCGGAGAACTTAGTGCTTACTTACAGACACTTACCGCAAAAGATATTCTAAAAATAGAAGTAATTACCAACCCTTCGGCAAAATATGCCGCAGCAGGAAACACAGGAATTATAAACATCGTACTTGCCAAAAAACAAGCCGATTATTATAGCGGGAATATACGCGCTATATACAAACCCGCAACCTATAATGCAGGCGAGGTGATGGGAAGTTATAATTTTAAGAAAGGTAAGTGGTTACTGTCTTCTTCTATAAACCGAGCAAAAGGATTTAGAGAAGATTTACAAAACTCAACCATAGAATATCCAAACCAAAAATGGGTTTATGCTAATGTAGGAAAACGTCAATTTAACAATATAAGCGGTCGACTAACACTAGATTATACCATTTCAAAAAACACTTTGATAGGCTTGCAGTATTCAGGTAGTTTGTTTAAGTATCCTATGAATGATAATTCTAAAACCGTTATATATAATAATGCAAACACAGTAGATTCGCTTTTGGTTAATAAAACCAATTCCAAATTTAAAAATCAAACTCACGCTATAAATACACATTTCCAAACAAAATTAGACTCTTTAGATAGAAAATTATCTGTGGATATAGATTATTTTACCTTTCAAAAAAATACCAACGAACTTTTTGAATCTACTTCGCCTAATAACTTTGTCAATAACAATAATTTTGGAATTAATAACCTAAATTCACTAAGTGGAAAGATTGATTTAGAATTGCCCTATGACTTTGCAGACCTAGAAACAGGACTAAAAATTGCTAGAGTAACCAATAATAGCGATATTAAAAATTACGATATTATTGCAGGAACTCCAGTGCTTAATGTCAGTCAAAGCAATGTATTTGAATATACCGAACAAAACCAAGCCATTTATCTTAGTGCAAGTAAAGAACTTGACGAAAAATGGGAGCTAGAAGCAGGTATTCGTCTTGAAGCAACACAAACTAACGGCTATTCTAGAACATTAAACCAAACCACTACAAACCGCTACACCAAGCTATTTCCAACCTTTTATTTGGGCTATGAACCCAATGACAATAATTCTTTTAGTATAGATTATGGTAGGAGGATAAAAAGACCTTATTATTTCCAATTAAACCCATTTCGTTCTAACAGTGATATGTTTACTTATGTCGAAGGAAATCCGCTGTTAAAACCTTCTTTTATAGATAATGTAGAACTCTCGCACAGTTATAAAGATTTGTTAGAAACCGCTATTTATTATAAACAAGTAGTAAATGGTTTTAACCAAATAACCATTTTGCATCCTAATAATGTACAGCAAATTATTCCTAAAAATTATTTCAATTCTGAGGAGTTTGGACTTACCGAAACCGTATCTTTTAACATCACCAAAAAATGGGAAACAAGTAATGATATTTACGTGTATTACCTAAAAGCAACCTCGCTAATACCCGATGTTAAACCAAAAAATGAAGGGCTAACTGCCTATTTAGAAACGGACAATTCATTTATTTTAAATACGAAGAAAACTTTTTTTGCCACACTTGATTATTGGTATCAATTTCCAGAAGCAAGTGATTTAGATGATGCCGCTGCATATTCAGAACTAAATATAGGATTCAAAGCCTTACTTTTAAACAAAAAATTGATACTTAGCCTCAAAGGAACAGATGTTTTAAAAACAAATAGAACTACTTATATATCATACAATAGTGATAATATAAAAACGACCTTTAGTAATTATTATGATAACAGGCGTTTAATACTTGCTGCAACCTATCGTTTTGGAAATACTAAAATAAAAGGAAGTTATCACAAAGGAAGTAATAAAGAAGAAAAAAGTAGAACGAAATAATTATGGTAGTCTAGACTGTTCTAATTTTACAAAATTAATTACAGTATAAAAACTTTGGAAACTATTTTTGTTTTTTAAGTTTCCTTTTGTATCTTTGCACTTTAATTTATAATAATAAAGTGGATAAAAATACAACTAAAATAATAACAACCGCAGAGAATCTATTTTTAAAGTTTGGTGTTAAAAATGTGACTATGGATGATATAGCCAAAGAAATGGCCATGTCTAAAAAGACAATTTATACCTATTTTTCAAAAAAAGAAATACTAGTTGAAGTGGTTGTTTTTACAATATTTAATCGTGTGGCAAAGCGCATTTATGAGATTATAGCCTCAGGACTAAACCCTATACAAGAAATAATTACTATAGAAGAAGAACTTGCAGTGCACATTGACCAGCAGACTTCTGCTATGATGTATCAGTTGCAAAAATATTATCCAAAATTATACAAAAAACTTACCGATAAGCAAACCGAAGTGATAGACAAAACGTTTAGAGAAAATCTAAAACGCGGTTTAGAAACGGGTTTGTATCGTGATGATATTAATATAGATGTAATCACCAAGATTTATTATACCACGCTTATCAGTTTGCATAATCAAGATATATTTCCAGAAGACACCTATGCTTGCTATGACCTAAAGCGAGAATATTTAATATATCATTTACGAGGAATAGCATCTTCAAAAGGCGAAAAACTAATTACTAAATATATAAAAAACGAAGCATTATAATGAAAAAAATACTACTATTACTATTATTTTTTAGCTTAGCATCTTATGGGCAAGAGCAATTATCATTGCAAGATGCCATTGCTAAGGCTTTAGAAAATAACAGCACTATAAAAAATGCCAAGCTAGATATTGCTGCGGCAAAACAAAAGAAATGGGAAACAACCACAATGGGTTTGCCACAGATTAATGCAGGTATTGACTATCAAAATTTTATGATACAGCCCGTGTCATTAATTCCTGCACAACTCTTTGGAGGTCCTGCAGGACAGTTTGCCGAAGTTTCTTTTGGGACAAAACAAAATGTAAAAGCAAGTGCTACGTTATCGCAGTTAATTTTTAATGGTTCTTATTTGGTAGGACTAGAATCTGCAAAAGTATATCTCAAGATTTCGGACAATGCTTTGATAAAAACAAAAAAAGTTATTAAAGAACTAGTTGTTTCGGCTTATGGTAATGCATTATTAGCCGAAGAAGGTTTACAAATTTTAGAAGATAACAAACTTATAATTGATAAAAATCTTAAAGAAACCACCGCTTTGTATGATAACGGTTTTGTAGAGCAAGAATCTGTAGAACAGCTGAGTTTGACCCAAGC
This sequence comes from uncultured Flavobacteriaceae bacterium, assembly GCA_964408665.1. GTDB lineage: Bacteria > Bacteroidota > Bacteroidia > Flavobacteriales > Flavobacteriaceae > JALSVQ01. Next base: position 9,374 of record CAYPAK010000031.1, read on the forward strand.
AACACTTCAAAACGAAATCAATAAAACCAAACAACTCAAAGCAAGTGCTTATCAAATGTTGAATTTTACTTTAGGACAAGATATAAATACGCCAATAACACTTAGTGATAACTTGAACTCACTTGCAGAAGCCAATTTTGATTTAGCTTTATTAGCAGAAACTTTTAATCTTAATGATAATATAGATTACAAAATAATGCAAAACCAGATTTCGGCTAAAAAACTCTTTGTAAAATTAGAAAAAAGCAAGGCATTACCTAGTGTTTCTGCATTTTTAAACTTTGCTTATACAGGAAACAACGAACAGTTTAAATTCCATAAAAAAGAACAAACGTGGTATGATTCTTCACTATTTGGATTAAGTGTAAAAATACCTATTTTCAGTAGTTTAAAAAGAGTTTCTAGAACCAAACAAGCAAAAATAGCTTTGGAGCAAGCCCAAAACAAACTCAAAGATACCGAGCAAAAACTTACTATGGCTTATCAAAATGCTAAGACCAATTATGATTATGCAATGCAGCAATATAGTATTGCTAAAGATAATTTAGCGCTAGCAGAACGTATAGAAAACAAACAGCGTATTAAGTTTAAAGAAGGAATATCAAGTAGTTTTGAACTGAGTACTGCTCAAAGACAACTTTATACGATGCAAAACAGCTACCTTCAAGCTATTGTAGCATTAATTAATAATAAAATAAAACTAGAACAACTAATAGATAACTAAGATATGAAAAAAGTAATATTAATAATAGCCTTTATACTAAGCTTCGTGTCATGTAAAAAAGATACAAAGCCAAGTTTACCAAAAACCTTGGTTGCTAAGCAAGCATTAGCCAAAAAGTTAAAGAAAACAATTGACTCTTTGTCCTTACAACTTAAAGATGTAGAAACTCAGATAAGTAAAGAGACCGCAACCGATGTACATTTTAATAGTATAACAACGCTAAAAGCAGCTCAAAAAGACTTTTCGCATTACATCACACTTAATGGTGTTGTAAAATCTGACAAAAGTATTGATATGCGCCCAGAATTGGGTGGAACCGTAAAAGCTATTTACGTTAAAACAGGACAATGGGTAAACCGTGGAAAAGTGCTTATGCAACTTGATGATGCTATTATACAAAACAGTATAGCAGAGCTGAAAGTGCAATTGGCATTAGCACAAACTACTTACGAAAGACAAGAGCGTCTTTGGAAGCAAAAAATAGGAAGCGAGATGCAGTATTTAAGTGCAAAAACACAAAAAGAGGCTTTAGATAGTAAATTAAAAACACTATACAGTCAAGCACGAAAATCAAAAATAGTAGCACCATTTTCAGGAACTGTAGATGCTATTTTTCCTAAAGTAGGAGAGATGACAAGTAACCAGTTTCCTGTTATTCGTTTGGTAAATTTGAGCAAAGTATATATAGAAGCGGATATTTCAGAAAACTACTTAAAAAATATCAAAAAAGGTAGTGAAGTGGTAGTTCATTTTCCTTCTTTAGACAAGACAATGGCTACAAAAATAGCTACGGTAGGGAATTATATAAACCCAAAAAATAGAAGTTTTACAGCACGAATTGCTATTGCTAATAAAGATAAAAGTATAAAACCAAATTTATTAGCAGATTTAAAAATTACTGATTTTAAAACCAAAGGAATTGTAATTCCAAGTGATTTAATTCAGACAGATAATACAGGGAAAACATTTGTTTTTCTAGCAGTAAAAGAAGCTGATAATAAAGCCAAAATCAAAAAGAAAATACTAACAGTTATTAAAGAAACAGCATCCGAAAGTTTGGTGGAAGGATTAGAATCAGGTGACTTGTTAGTAAATGAAGGAGCAAAAATAGTTAGTACAGACGAAGAAGTGATTTTAAAAGAATAAAACCGTATTATGGAAAATAAAGTAAAAAAATCATTTGCTGTATCAGATTGGGCAGTAGATAATAAAATGACCGTATTTGTCATTATGTTTATCATTATATTCTCAGGTATTTTCTCGTACAAAAGTATGCCGAGAGAGGCTTTTCCAGAAATCGTTATTCCAGAGATATTTGTTTCTACTATCTATCCAGGAAATTCGGCTATAGATATGGAAAAACTGGTAACAAAGCCATTAGAAAAAGAAATAAAGGGAATATCTGGAGTAAAAAAAGTAACATCAACCTCACTTCAAGGGTTTTCTTCTATAGATATAGAATTTAATTTCACGGTAACACCAGAAGAGGCATTACGAAAAGTGAAAGACAAAGTAGATGCTGCTATGTCTGACAAGGATTTCCCTAAAGATTTACCCGCAGATCCTAATGTAAAAGAGCTTAATTTTGCAGAGTTCATGCCAATTATGAATATCAATATTTCGGGAGATTATGATTTAGATAAACTTAAAGAATATGGCGAATATCTAGAAGATAAAATAGAAAACCTTCCAGAAATTAATGCAGTTGACATACGTGGTATTCAAGATAAAGAAGTAGAAATTGCTATCGATATGTACAAAATGGAAGCTTCGCAGATAAGCTTTAGAAACATTAATGATGCTATCAATTTTGAAAATATGACCATTTCAGGAGGTGATATTATTAATAATGGTTCTAGAGTAAATGTACGTGTCGTAGGCGAATTTAAAACTGTAAAAGAAATAGCTGACGTAATTGTAAAACGTGAAAGAGGAAATATTATTTACTTGCGCGATATTGCAACGGTTACCTTCAAAGATCAAGAGAAAACAAGTTATGCGAGAGAATATCTCAATCCTGTAGTAATGCTCGATGTTAAAAAACGAGGAGGTGCAAATCTTATTGCGGCATCTGAAAAAATAGATGTAATTATAAAAGAAGCTAAAGCTGCTGTTTTTCCTAAAAAATTACATATTTCTAAAACTAATGATGCTAGTGATAAAACTAAAAAACAAGTAGATAGCTTGGCTAATAACATCGTTTCTGGAGTCATTCTTGTAGTGCTTGTATTGTTGTTTTTCTTAGGATTGCGTAACGCACTTTTTGTAGGAGTAGCCATACCGTTGTCTATGTTGATGTCTTTTATGGTGCTTACCGCAATGGGCGTAACGCTTAATATGATGGTGCTTTTTGGATTGATATTGGCCTTAGGTATGCTTGTAGATAATGGTATTGTTGTGGTAGAAAATATTTACCGTTACCTTGATGAAGGCTATGCTATTAAAGACGCAGCAAAACGTGGAGTAGGAGAGGTGGCAAT
>CAYPAK010000032.1:0-12445 GCA_964408665.1 uncultured Flavobacteriaceae bacterium
CAAGAACAAGGATAAAAAAAATAAGGACAAAAACAAGAAGGACGACAAGAACAAGGATAAGAAAGATAAGGGCAAAGACAAGAAGAACGACAAGAATAAGGATAAGAAAGATAAGGACAAAGACAAGAAGGACGACAAGAATAAAGATGACAAAGGTGATAAGAACCAAAATCCAAATGGAGCGCCTCAAAAAGTAGGTTTGTCTCCTCAAGAAGCAAAGCGATTGCTGCAAGCCATACAAAATGAAGAAAATAAGACACAAAAGAAAGTAAAAGCGCAGCAAGTACAAGGTGTTCCTGTAAAAACTGAAAAAGATTGGTAGTGTTATGAAAAAAATTATAGTACTAATACTATTTGTTAATTATTTTGCAAGTGCTCAAGTAAAATTTGAAGCAAGTGCACCTAAAACAGTTGCTTTAAATCAGCAATTTGAGTACACACTTACTATTGGTGTTAACTCAGGTGAGCTAAAGAAACCATCTTTTGATGATTTTAACTATTATGGAAGTTCGCAGTCATCGGGAATTAAGGTTGTAAATAGTACGGTAGAACGTACAACTACACTTAGTTATACTTTAATGCCTAAGAGACAAGGTGCATTTATTATTTCAGCTGCGGTATTAACATATAAGGGTAAACCTTATAAAACAAAACCAATAACCATACATGTAGGTCCAGCAAAAAAACAAACACAGCAGCAAAATAACCGTAATCAAGGTTACGATCCTTTTGCAAATGATCCTTTTTTTCAACAGTTTTTTGCGAATGATCCTTTTTTTAGAAATCGTAATAAACACCAGCCAGGAATACAGCAGCGCCAACAATCTAAACCGCAAACACCAGAGGAGAAAGCTGCTTTGCTAAAGCATGTAAAAGATGAAATTTTTATAGCTACTACAGTTTCTAAAGCAAATCCGTATATTAATGAAGCAGTGCTCGTAACGTACAGGTTATACGTTAGTGAAGCAAGTATTTTGGACTATGCTATTAAAAGTTTTCCTGAATTTGAAGGCTTTTGGTCTCAAGATATAAAAGGACAATACCGTGTGCAACAAACTGATATAGACGGTAAGCCCTATCGTTATGTTACGCTTAAACAAATGCTTTTGTACCCTCAAAAGTCAGGTAAACTAAAAATAAAGCCTATAACGGTAAATATGATGGTTCAAGTGCCAACGAACCAACTAGATATTTTTGGTAGAAGACAAATGGAACAGAAAGAAATTTCTCAAAAATCGAATACTAAAGTAGTGCAAGTTAAACCTTTGCCAGAAGCTGGTAAACCTATAGATTTTTCAGGAGCAGTTGGGCAGTTTGATTTCTCAGCACAGCTTAACAAAAATCAGCTTAAAGCAGGTGATGCTGCCGATTTGTACCTTAAAATACAAGGACAAGGAAATCTTAAATTATTAAGTTTCCCAGAAGTGAAATTGCCAACTGATTTAGAAGTATATGAACCTGAAAAACAAGAACAGATTAAGACTACTTTGCAAGGTTTAAAAGGTGCTATACAGCAAAAATATACCATCGTTCCTGAATATGGCGGAAAATTTCCTATTCAAAATTTATCATTCACCTATTTTGACCCTAAGCAAGAGAAATATATCCGCAAAGAGGCACAGGAGTTAGTGCTTAATGTAGCAGGTAAACCAAAAGAAAATAGTGTTATTCCTAAAAAAGATGCAACCGAAACGGCATTAGTATTTCATAAAAATGCAACTACATTAACTGTTGTGAATACTAAAAAAACCACTTTTTTTAAATCTCAATTATTTTGGATTTTACTGCTAACACCTTTTGGACTAATACCTATACTTTTGTTATTTAAGCGAAAAAGAGATGCTTATTATAATGATGTAGAAGGTATAAAAACAAGAAAAGCCTCACGTTTAGTAAAAAAATATTTAAATGAAGCTCGAAAAAATAAAAATAATAAAGAAGCATTTTATGAAGCGCTAGAACGTGCTTATCATAACTTTCTAAAATCAAAATTAAAGATAGAAACCAGTGATTTTAGTCAAGATAAAATAGCAGAGCTATTAGCTGAACGAAAAGTTTCTCAGGAGCTTATTACGCGATTTATTGCTAGTTTAACATCGTGCGATATGGCACGTTATTCGCCATTTACAAGTGCTGATATTGATAAAGAATACAAGAATGCTGCTGAAATTATAACGCAATTAAATAAAATGTTATAAAATGAAAAATATACTATTATATATCGTTTTACTTATTAATACCTTGGTTTTTGCTCAAACTAATCCTATGTTTGAGCAAGCTAACAATGCCTTTGATCAAGGTAATTATAATGAAGCAATAGACACTTACCAACGCTTAATTAGTAATAATAAGTTTGTTTCGCCTGAAATTTATTTCAATTTGGCAAACGCATATTATAAAACCGAAAAAATAGCACCAAGTATCTATTATTATGAAAAGGCATTACAATTAAAACCTAAAGATAAAGCTATTTTGGCTAATTTAGCTTTAGCTAAAAAAATGAAAATTGACAAATTTGATATTATTGCGCAGCCGTTTTTGACCATAATTGCTAATGCGATGACTTCCTTTTTTAGCCCCGATGTTTGGGCATATATCGCCGTGTCTTTTAGTGCTCTATTTTTGGTGTTTTTTGTCCTTTATTTTTTAAAGCGAAAACAGACTTTTTTTATTGCTTTTTGGGTAAGTTTAGGTTTGATTTTTTATGCTTATGAGGCTGCTAATTATCAAAATAATAAAGCAGAAAAAAATCGTTTTGCTGTAGTTTTTGATAAAGAAGTACCACTTAATAAAGAAGCAAAGTTAACCGCAAAAACTGTTGTAACTATCCATGAAGGGGAAAAAATAAAAATATTGAATACAGCAAAAACTTGGGCTGAGGTACAACTTAGTGATGGAAGAACGGGCTGGATTCCAAACGAGAGTTTTAAGCAGCTTTAATCACTAAATTTTAAGCTGTCTATCTATTTGCTGTGCAAATGAGATAAATGTTTCGGTACGGCTTACACCGTTTATTTGCTGTATTTTATCATTAAGTACTTCCATTAAATGTGTGTTGTCTTTGCATAGAATTTTAATAAAAATAGCCCAATTTCCTGTGGTGTAATGGCTTTCTATAACTTCAGGTATTTTTTCTAATGCTTTTATAGTATTCGGAATTCGTGAGGCGCTATCTAAATACACACCAATAAAAGCCGTAGTACTGAAGCCTAAAACTTTAGGATTTAGTATCATTTTAGACCCTGCAATCAAGCCCGATTTTTCTAGTTTACGAAGCCGTTGATGTATTGCAGCACCCGAAATGCCAATTTTATTAGCTATTTTCAAAATAGGCATACGGGCGTCTTGCATAAGGTTACGTAATATAATCTTATCTATGCCATCTAGTTTTAAATTGTTGGTTTTATCCATTTTTTACTTTTAATAGGTAACAAATTTACACTTATTTTGATTTGTAACTAGTAATGCTAAAATATTTAACATATTTAGTGTTGCATTTGTATTAATTTATTCTATTTTTGATTGCTAAAAGTTAAAAAACTATGAAGAAAAAGATAAGCCTATTTTTAATGATGACTTTGTTTTTTGCAAAGGCGCAAACTCAAGTTGGCGGTTTTGTTATAGACGATATGAACCAGCCCATTCCATTTGCAAATATTGTATTTCCTAACAGTATAGAAGGAACAGTTTCTGATGAAAACGGGAAGTTTTATTTGCATTCGGATAATAATTATAGCGAGATAGAAGTCTCTTTTATGGGTTTTAAAACGAAAACCATTGCTATAAAAAAACAGGATTTAAAACTTAAAATAAAACTTGCTAATGATTCTGAAGAATTAGCCGAAGTGGTAATTTATTCAGGTAAAATAAAACGAAAAGGAAATCCTGCTATTGCAATTCTTAATAAACTTTGGAAAAATAAAAAAAGCAATGGTACAAATCTAGTAAACCATTATCAGTACGAGAAATATGAAAAGATAGAGTTTGATATGAACAATGTAGATAGTACATTGACCGACAAAAAAATATTTAAAAATATAGAATTTATCTTTAAAAACATAGACACTTCTCGTGTTACTGGGCAAGCGTTTTTGCCAGTTTTTATTAATGAATCATACTACAATATTTACGGAAAAAACACAACGCCCAAAAAGGAACGCGTAGATTTGGTAGCTAATAAAGCTTCAGGGTTTGAGAGTAACGAATTTGTTAATACCTACCTAAAAGATTTATATATAGATTATGATATTTACAAAAGTTATATCAAACTATTTGATAAAAGTTTTGTAAGTCCTATTTCAAAAGCAGGACAATTATCATATAATTATGTCTTGACCGATAGCGCTTATATTGATAATAAATGGTGCTATAATATTATTTATTATCCAAGACGAAAAGGCGAACTTACCTTCAAAGGAGATATGTGGATAAGTGACTCAACCTATGCTGTAAAAAAAATAAATATGCAGTCCAATAAAAGTGCTAATATTAACTGGATAAAAAATATTTATATCGAGCAAGATTATGATGTGCTCAGTGATTCTATTTTCCTACTCAAGCGAGATTATGTAGTGAGTGATTTTAGTATATCTAAAAAAGATGCATCTAAAAGTATTTTAGGAAAACGAACTACGATATACAAAGACTATGTTTTTGATAAGCCAAAAGAGGATAAATTCTATAAAAAAGAAATAGATATTTATAATGATTCAATCTATAATAAAACTAACGAATTTTGGCAAAAAAATCGTTTGGAAAAATTAAACAAAAACGAAAAAGGTATTTACACGATGCTAGATACGTTGCGTAATACCAAAAAATTTAAAAACATGTATAATTTGGTTAGCATTTTGGGATCAGGTTATATCTATGTAAACCAGTTTGATTATGGACCTATCTATTCTACTATTGGTAAAAATGATGTAGAAGGCTGGCGCTTACGTGCAGGAGGAAGAACTTATAGAACTACTAACGATATGTGGCGCGTACAAGGTTATGGTGCCTATGGTTTTACAGATAAAGCCTTTAAATATGGCATATCTGCTAAGGCACTTTTAAGCAAGAAGAAACGTTTATTGCTAGCTTTAGGAAAACGTAAAGATGTAGAGCAAATAGGGGTAAGTCTTACCAGTTCTACCGATGTTTTAGGGAGAAGTTTTGCTTCTTCGGCAGTGTTTGCTAGTGGTGATAATGGAAAGTTGACCAATATTGAACTTGTTAATGCGTCACTAAGTGTAGAGCCTGTAAAAAACGTGCAGTTACAACTAGGTTTTAGCAATAGAAAACTCACTACAGCTTCACCAACTTTTAATATGGATTATTATGATGCGAGTAGCGTTGTGCAAAACAGCTTAGATCAAAATCAAATGGATGTAAATATTACTTTTACACCAAAACGAAAAGTAGTAGGTTACGGAGTGGAACGTTATAATGTAAATAATGATTTTGCTAAAATTTACTTAGGTTATAGCAAAGGGTTTAATAAAGCAGCAAACAGTTTTGCTTATGAAAAGGTACAGTTTATGTACAAACAACCTTTTAATATTGGCGGATTTGGTCGTATGACTACTACGTTAGAATTAGGAAAAACAATAGGCGATGTACCTTTAGGTTTGCTTAATATTATACCAGGAAATCAATCTTATTTTGCTATAGATAATACCTTTGCTTTGGTTAATTATTACGAATTTGTTGCCGATAATTATGCTTCATTACATATAAAACACAATTTTTCAGGAAGAATTTTCTCTAGAATTCCATTGCTAAAGAAACTAAATCTTAGAGAAATTGTAATGCTTAATGCTGCTTGGGGAACTATAAGCACTAGTAATACAGCGATGAATGCTTCTAATATTACCTATCTAGCACCAGAAAATGGCTATTTTGAATATGGCTTAGGGGTAGCGAATATTCTTAAAGTCTTTGAAGTAGATTTTATGTGGCGTGGCTCGTATAAAAACAACCCTAACGCTCAAAATTTTGGTATAAAAGCAGGTTTTGGATTTAATTTCTAGGAAATTAGAAAGCAAAGTAGTACTTTTATTTTTATGAAGTTACTTGTTTATATAGCTGTTTTTTTTACTTTTTTTTCTTGTTCGAATAGGCAAAGTAAATTTAACGACTCCCAAGTTTTTAGGTATAATGAGCCTCGTAATATCACATCATTAGATCCTGCTTATGCTAGTAATCAGGCTAATATTTGGGCGGTAAATCAGCTGTTTAATGGTTTGGTTCAGCTAGATGATTCTTTAAATGTAAAACCCGATTTAGCCAAGAGCTGGACTATTTCTAACGATGGCTTACAATATGATTTTGTATTGCGTAATGATGTTTATTTTCATAAAGATGCTTGTTTTAAAAACAATACAAGAACAGTTAAAGCATCCGATTTTCAATACAGTTTCAGCCGCTTAACTGATAAAAAACTAGCCCTTCCCGGCTCTTGGGTTTTAGATAAAGTAGCCCGATTTAATGCAGTTAATGATTCTATATTTCATATAGAGCTCAAAGAGCCTTTTCCAGCATTTTTAGGCTTGCTAACTATGAAATATTGCAGTGTTGTGCCTAAAGAAGCCATCACAAAATATGGACATAATTTTAGAAATCATCCTGTTGGTACAGGCGCTTTTCAGTTTAAACTTTGGGTAGAAAATACCAAATTAGTTTTTAGAAAAAACCCTTTATATTTTGAAAAAGATAGTAAAGGAAATCATTTACCTTACCTTGAAGCCGTAGCGATTAAATTTTTACCCGATAGACAAAGTGGCTTTATGGAGTTTATACAAGGAAAAAGTGATTTTATATCAGGTTTAGATCCTTCCTACAAAGATGATATTCTAGATTCGGATGGAAATTTACAAAATAAATATGCTGAAGAAATTCGGATGGCTAAAGGCGCTTACCTAAATACGGAATATTTAGGTTTTTATATGGAATCAGGAGTCGATAAAGCAATACATAATATATTAATCCGTAAAGCGATTAATTATGGGTTTGACAGAACTAAAATGATACGTTATTTGCGTAATGGTATAGGAACTCCAGCAGTAAATGGTATTATACCTAAAGGGATGCCTGCTTTTAATGCAATGCTTGCTTATAATTACAAGCCTAAAATAGCTAAAAAACTTATAGAAGAATATAAACAAAAAACAGGAGATAAGTCGCCAATAGTGGTTTTAGCTACCAATAGCGCTTACCTAGATTTATGCGAATATATACAGGGAGAAATGGCAAAACTCGGTTTAGATATTCAAATAGATGTTAATCCGCCCGCTACATTACGACAAGAAATAGCACAAGGAAAAAAAGAATTTTTTAGAGCCAGTTGGATAGCAGATTATCCCGATGCGCAAAATTATTTATCACTATTTTATAGTAAGAATTTCAAGCCAAAAGGCCCAAATGCAACACATTTTTCCAATTCATTATTTGATAGTTTGTATGATAAATCATTTGCATTAGTTAATGATAAAGAGCGCTTTAAATTATACCAAAAAATGGACTCCATTGTAATGGCTGCTGCGCCTATTGTGCCATTGTATTATGATGAAGTAGTGCATTTTTATCAGCAAAATGTAACAGGAATACCTATAAATCCTATAAATTTATTGGAGTTGAAAGGAGTGCGAAAAGTATTAAATTAATAAAGCACAAAAGCCATTATATTGCTATAATGACTTTTAATTCTTTTAGAATAAAATATTAAGTTACGCCTTATCAAAAAATATTTTATGGATTGTTCCAAATACGATGGCTCCAGCGATAGGAGCTAGCCAGAATAACCAAAGTTGACTGGTGTATTCTCCACCTGCAAAAAGTGCCTGACTTGTAGAGCGAGCAGGATTTACAGAAGTATTCGTTATAGGAATGCTTATCAAATGTATGAGTGTAAGTCCTAAGCCAATAGCAATAGGAGCAAAGCCTTTTGGAGCTCTTTCATTAGTGCTACCAAGAATGATTAGCAAAAAGAAACCTGTCAGTAAAAACTCAGCAATAAGTGCCGATGTCATACTGTAACCTCCAGGAGACAATGCGCCGTAACCATTAGAAGCAAATCCTCCAATACCAGTAAAATCAGATTTTCCTGATAGAATTAAATAGAGCATTCCTGCTGCAGCAATGGCGCCAACAACTTGTGCGATAATGTACTTTGGTAATTCATTAGCAGGAAATTTTCCTGCTGCCCATAGTCCAAAAGATACGGCAGGGTTAAAATGTCCTCCTGAGATGTGCCCTACAGCATAAGCCATAGTAAGCACGGTAAGACCAAAAGCAAGTGCTACACCTGCAAAACCAATTCCAAGATCTGGATAAGCAGCGGCAAAAACAGCGCTACCACAACCTCCAAAAACGAGCCAAAATGTGCCGAAAAATTCAGCAAATAATTTTTTCATGTTCAAAATATTTAAGTTAGTGTGTTGTAAATGTAGTGAATATATTTTTAGAATACAAAAAAAAGAGTCAATTCATTAAATTATGAACTGACTCTTTTAGATGAAATAGTTTGATGTATATTTAGCTTTTACAAGCTGCTTTCATCAATTCTCTGTTTAGTCTTGCTATGTTAGTAAGTGATATTCCTTTAGGGCATTCTACTTCACAAGCTCCTGTATTCGTACAGTTACCAAAACCTTCTAAATCCATTTGGGCAACCATATTAGCAGCTCTATCGGCAGCTTCTATTTGTCCTTGTGGTAGTAAGGCATATTGTGATACTTTAGCACCTACAAATAGCATGGCGCTAGAGTTTTTACAAGTTGCAACACAGGCGCCACAACCAATACAAGTTGCAGCATCCATAGCCTCATCTGCTGCGTGCTTAGAGATAGGAATAGCATTAGCATCTTGTGTGTTTCCAGAGGTATTTACCGAGATAAATCCTCCTGCTTGCTGTATGCGTTCAAAGGCAGTTCTATCTACAACTAAATCTTTTATAACAGGAAATGGTCCTGCTCTAAAAGGTTCTATCGTTATCGTATCGCCATCATTAAACATACGCATATGCAGCTGGCAAGTAGTTATTCCTCTATCAGGTCCGTGTGCTTCTCCATTTATATACATAGAACACATACCACAGATACCTTCTCTACAGTCGTGGTCAAAAGCTACTGGTTCATCGCCAGAGGCTACTAGTTGTTCGTTCAAAACATCAATCATTTCTAAGAAAGACATATGTTCTGAAATATCGGTCACTTTATAATCGACCATTTTACCTTTGTCGTTAGCATCTTTTTGACGCCATATTTTTAGTGTTAAATCCATTTTTAAAGTATTTAGTAATTAGCCAAGAGCGAATAGTGATGTTAATCATCTAATTTTTTTATTAATGAATTTAGCATTTTGCTAATCTCAATAATTAAATCTTCTTGTTTCTTGGTTTCTTTTATATAATTTAATTCTTTTATTATTAATAATTGAGTTTCCAATTCATATAAGGAACCTCTTGAAATCCTCAGAAATTGAGTGTAATTCTTTTTTGAAAGCCTTCCCCATCCTTCGGCAATATTAGAAGGGATAGATATGCAAGCTCTTCTCATTTGACTTACTACTCCATATTTTTCATCAGCAGGAAATTGGGCAGTGATTAAATAAATATCTTTAACTAAAAGCATTGACTTTTGCCAAACAATTAATTCTTTATATGATTTTAATTTACTCATTTCCTAATCGCTCTTTTCTAACTGCTTATTTATATGATCGTTGTTTTAATTCTATATCTTTAAATTCCAATGCTTCTTTATGCAATACGGCTTCACTTGGTTCTCCTTTGTATTCCCAAGCGGCTACGTAAGAAAAGTTTTCATCATCACGAAGTGCTTCTCCTTTTTGCTCTCCTTCTTTTACTACACTTTCTTCACGATAATGTCCTCCACAAGATTCTTTTCTATTTAAAGCATCTTTAGCAAATAGCTCACCTAATTCTAAGAAATCGGCTACTCGTCCTGCTTTTTCTAGTTCTTGGTTAAAGTCATCTAGTTTACCAGGAACTTTTACGTTTTTCCAGAAATCTTCGCGTATAGCTTTGATTTCGCTGATAGCTTCTTTTAGGTGTTTTTCATTACGAGCCATGCCTACTTTATTCCACATTACTTGTCCTAGTTTTTTGTGGAAATAATCTACAGAATGAGTTCCTTTATTATTGATAAAGAAATTTAGGCGTTCTTTTACCTCTTTTTCGGCTTGTTCAAATTCTTTAGTATCGGTTGGTATTTTTCCTGTTCTAATTTCATTAGATAAATAATCTCCAATGGTATAAGGTAATACAAAGTATCCATCGGCAAGTCCTTGCATTAGTGCAGAAGCTCCAAGCCTGTTTGCGCCGTGATCAGAGAAATTAGCTTCTCCAATAGCATATAGTCCAGGAACGGTAGTCATCAGGTTATAATCTACCCAAATTCCTCCCATAGTATAATGCGTAGCAGGATAAATCATCATTGGTGTTTTGTATGGATTCTCCGCTACAATTTTTTCATACATTTGAAATAAATTACCATATTTTGCTTCAATAATTTTTTCTCCTAATTCAATTATTTTTGCTTCAGAAGGGTTTTTATCTCCGTGTAATAAGGCTTGCTCTTTACCATAACGATGTATCGCCGATTTAAAATCTAAATAAACCGCTTCACCTGTTGCGTTTACACCATAACCAGCATCACAACGTTCTTTTGCAGCTCTAGAGGCTACATCACGAGGCACTAAGTTACCAAACGCAGGATAACGTCTTTCTAAATAGTAATCTCTATCTGCTTCGGCTAATTCAGTTGGTTTTAATTTTCCTTGCTGAATAGCTTTAGCGTCTTCAATATTTTTTGGAACCCAAATACGTCCATCATTACGTAATGATTCTGACATTAAGGTTAGTTTTGATTGATAATCTCCACTACGAGGAATACAAGTAGGATGTATCTGTGTGTAACAAGGGTTAGCAAAGTATGCACCTTTTTTGTGCACTTTCCAAGCTGCTGTAGCGTTAGAGCCCATTGCATTGGTAGATAAAAAATATACATTACCATAACCACCACTTGCTATAACAACAGCATGTGCTGAGTGTCTTTCTATTTCTCCTGTGATAAGGTTTCTAGTGATAATACCTCTTGCCTTACCATCTACTACAACTACATCTAGCATTTCGTGACGGTTATACATTTGTATTTTGCCACGTGCTATTTGTCTATTCATAGCAGAATAAGCACCTAATAATAGTTGCTGTCCTGTTTGCCCTTTGGCATAAAATGTTCTTGATACAAGTACACCTCCAAAAGAACGATTGTCTAGCAAGCCACCATAATCACGTGCAAAAGGAACGCCTTGTGCTACACATTGGTCTATGATATTACTAGAAACTTCTGCTAAACGATATACATTTGCTTCACGAGAACGGTAGTCACCACCTTTTACGGTGTCGTAAAAAAGACGGTAATTGCTATCACCATCTCCTTGGTAATTTTTAGCCGCATTAATTCCTCCTTGGGCAGCAATAGAGTGTGCTCTACGTGGCGAATCTTGGTAAGCAAATGATTTTACATTATAGCCTTGCTCTGCAAGTGTTGCAGCAGCAGAACCACCTGCTAATCCTGTACCTACAACGATAATATCTATATTACGTTTGTTGGCAGGGTTTACAAGGTTTACTTTATCTTTATAAGTAGTCCATTTATCTTTAATAGCACCTTCTTTTGGTACTTTTGAGTCTAATATTCCCATAATAATTATTGGTTAAGGTAATGATAAAGTGCAACAATAATGAACCCTAAAGGAATTACTATTGCGTAAATTTTTCCACAAGTTTCAAATGATTTCTTGCGAATAGCAGAAACACCCATTGACTGAAATGCCGATTTAAAACCGTGTAATAAATGCAGTGCCAAAAATATAAAGGCAACTACATAAATAACTACAGTAATAGGGTTTGCAAATACATGATGTAACTCCTCGTAATAGCGGTTAGCATCTGGAGCTGTATGCGCTATGTATTTGTAGTTAATCTCATGAATCCAAAACTGCTTAAAGTGTAATACTATAAAAAATAGTATTGCCGCTCCTGAGTAAATCATGTTTCTACTCATCCAAGTGGAGTTTGCTGCTCCATTGTTTTGTACATACTTTACCGCGGTGGCTTTTCTATTTTTTAATTCTAATACGAAACCCATTACAAAGTGAAATACAACACCTATAATTAATACGGGTTGCATAATGAACTGTATTAATGGATTTGTTCCCATAAAATGAGAAGCTTGGTTAAATGCATCTTCACTAAAAACAGATAGTAAGTTAATACTCAAATGCATTAGCAGAAAAAACATTAAGAAAAAGGCTGATAAAGCCATGGCGATTTTTCTTCCTATGGAAGTCTTCAAAATATTATTCATTGGTTAAATTTTTAATTGTAACAAATGTAACAAAAACGGTTTGTTTAAAAAATGATTTTTATCATTTGTTTTTT
>CAYPAK010000033.1:0-3133 GCA_964408665.1 uncultured Flavobacteriaceae bacterium
TGATAAGTCCTAAAGAGATATAGCGGATAGCACGGGCGGAGCATCGCCATGAAAATAATTATATAATAGTATAAAAAAAGAGCAACTATTTCTAGTTGCTCTTCTGTTAATTTATTTAATGTGCATTACGCTTGCCCTGTAGGCCCAAAATTCATTGGGATAGGTGTGCGTTCATAGTCTTTAACTTCTCCATGTGCAGCTTCAAACTTATTAATATTATCGGCTAATGCTTTTAATAGTCGTTTTGCATGCTGCGGCGTTAAAATAATACGAGATTTCACCTTTGCTTTGGGTGCGCCTGGCATTACAGAAACAAAGTCTAAAACAAATTCAGATACAGAATGGTTGATTATCGCTAAATTGGAATAAATTCCTTCAGCCATTTCTTCACTTAATTCTATATTAATTTGATTTTGCTTATTCTTGTTTTCCATAACTTATACTACATTAATATTTTCTACTTCCTCTTCTGAAATATCAGTTTTTGCTTCTTCTTTTGCTCCGACTACAAGTCTTGTAAAGTGACGCATTCCTGTTCCTGCAGGAATTTTGTGTCCTACAATTACATTTTCTTTTAGTCCTTCTAAGAAGTCTACTTTACCTGCTACTGCTGCCTCGTTCAATACTTTGGTAGTTTCTTGGAATGATGCTGCTGAGATAAATGATTTTGTTTGAAGTGAAGCTCTTGTAATACCTTGAAGTATTGGCGTTGCTACAGCTGGAACAGCTGGTCTTGCTACTACCAAATTCTTATCGGCTCTACGCAATAATGAATTCTCATCTCTTAATTGACGTAATGTTACAATTTGTCCTGCCACTAAAGAATCTGAATCTCCTGCATCTTCAACAACTTGTTTTCCGTAAATTTCGTCATTTTCTCTAATGAAGTCATTTTTATGAATCAGTTGATTTTCTAAGAATATGGTATCTCCAGCGTCTTCAATACGTACTTTACGCATCATTTGACGCACTACAACCTCAAAGTGTTTATCATTAATTTTCACTCCTTGCAAGCGGTAAACTTCTTGAATTTCGTTCACTAAGTATTGTTGTACAGCTGCTGGCCCTTTGATAGCTAATATATCTGAAGGCGTAATTGCTCCGTCTGACAACGGCATACCTGCACGTACAAAGTCATTTTCTTGTACTAATATCTGATTAGATAATTTTACCAAATACTTTTTAATATCTCCCGTTTTAGCTTCAATGATAATTTCGCGGTTTCCACGTTTTATTTTACCAAAAGAAACAATACCATCTATAGCAGAAACTACTGCTGGATTAGAAGGGTTACGCGCTTCGAATAATTCTGTTACTCGTGGTAAACCTCCTGTAATATCTCCAGATTTTGAAGATGAACGTGGTATTTTAACTAATATTTTTCCTACTTTAATTTTTTCACTATCATCAACCATAATACGTGCTCCAACTGGTAAGTTATAAGAACGTAATATGTCTCCTTTAGAGTTTTTAATTAATATAGTAGGTATCATTTTCTTATTTCTAGAATCTGATATTACTTTTTCTTGTAGCCCTGTTAACTCATCAGACTCTACCATATAGGTAACGCCTTGTTGTAAGTTTTCATATTCAATAACACCTGGGAATTCAGATATAATAACCGCATTCCAAGGATCCCATTCTGTAATAATATCACCTTTTTTCACGTTTCCTGCTTTGCTTAGTAGCACAGAACCGTAAGCAATATTATAAGTACTTAATACGTTTCCTGATTTTTTATCGGTTATTTTGGCTTCTGCTGTTCTAGAAATAACAATATCTATTGCGTTTCCTTCTGAGTTTTCTCCTTGAACAGTTTTAAGTTCTGTAAATTCTAATTTACCATCGTGTTTTGCAGCAAGTGTAGAGTCTTCTGTTACGTTTCCTGCTACCCCACCTTGGTGGAATGTTCTCAACGTAAGCTGAGTTCCTGGTTCACCAATAGATTGTGCTGCGATAACTCCTACAGATTCTCCTAATTGTACTTTTTTATTTGTCGATAAACTTACACCATAACATTTACCACAAATTCCTTTTTCTGCCTCACAAGTAAGTGCAGAACGAACTTGAACCATCTCAATAGGTGATGCTTCAATAATTGCTCCTATTTCTGGAGTAATTTCTTCTGATGCTTCAACAATCACTTCGTTAGTTGATGGATGAATAACATCAAACAATGCTACACGACCAACAATACGTTCTTTTAATGTTTCTACTATATCGTCGTTTTTCTTTAATGCAGTTACATCAAGACCTCTTAGTGTTCCACAATCTTCAAGATTAATTATCACGTCTTGAGAAACATCTACTAATCTACGTGTTAAATACCCTGCATCGGCAGTTTTTAACGCGGTATCGGCAAGTCCTTTACGCGCACCGTGAGTAGAGATAAAGTATTCCAAGATAGATAATCCTTCCTTAAAGTTAGATAAAATCGGGTTTTCTATTACCGCTCCTCCTGCTGTAGATTTTTGTGGCTTAGCCATTAATCCACGCATACCGATAAGCTGACGTATTTGCTCTTTAGAACCCCTTGCTCCAGAATCAAGCATCATAAACACCGAGTTAAACCCTTGTTTATCTTTGGTAATTCTATCCATTGCTAGCTCTGTAAGTGCTAAGTTTGTAGAACCCCAAATATCTGTTGCTCTATTATAACGTTCTTGATCTGAGATTAAACCTAAATCATAATTAGAACGTATTTCATCAACTTTTGCTTTAGATTCTGCAATCATTTGTTTTTTCTCTGGTGGTATCATAATATCACCTAAACTAAATGACAATCCACCTTTGAAGGCGAACTGGAATCCCATATGTTTTATGTCATCTAAGAATTTTCCTGTAGTAGGTACATCGGTAAGTACTAACACTTTACCAATAATATCTCGTAATGATTTTTTGGTCAATACTTCGTTAATAAATCCTACTTTTGCTGGAACGTTTTCATTAAATAACACTCTACCTACAGTAGTTTCTATAACTTTTTGTACTGGATCTCCCGTTTCTTTATCAATTAGGCTAACGCGAGCTTTTATAGCTGCATTTAAGTCTACTTTTTTCTCATTAAAAGCAATTTTCACTTCTTCTAATGAGTAGAATGTAAGTCCTTCTCCTTTTACTTTATCTTCTTTTG
>CAYPAK010000033.1:3233-12402 GCA_964408665.1 uncultured Flavobacteriaceae bacterium
ACTTCTTCTAATGAGTAGAATGTAAGTCCTTCTCCTTTTACTTTATCTTCTTTTGTAGATTTTTTAAGCTTGGTCATGTAATAAAGACCCAAAACCATATCCTGAGAAGGTACTGTAATAGGAGCACCATTGGCAGGGTTCAAAATACTATGTGAAGCTAGTAATAACAACTGTGCTTCAAGAATTGCTTCTGGTCCTAATGGTAAATGCACCGCCATTTGATCTCCATCAAAATCGGCATTGAAGGCTGTACACACTAATGGGTGTAATTGTATTGCTTTTCCTTCAATTAATTTTGGTTGAAATGCTTGAATACCTAAACGGTGCAACGTAGGCGCACGGTTAAGCATTACAGGGTGTCCTTTGATAACATTTTCTAAAATATCCCAAACAACTGGTTCTTTTCTGTCAATTATTTTCTTAGCAGATTTTACCGTTTTTACAATTCCTCTTTCTATCAATTTACGGATAACAAAAGGTTTGTACAGTTCTGCTGCCATATGTTTTGGAATTCCACATTCGTGCAATTTCAATTCTGGCCCAACAACAATAACGGAACGTGCTGAATAATCTACACGTTTACCTAATAAGTTTTGACGGAAACGTCCTTGTTTACCTTTTAATGAATCTGATAATGATTTTAAAGGTCTATTAGATTGTGTTTTTACTGCTGATGATTTACGCGTATTGTCTAATAATGAATCTACCGACTCTTGAAGCATACGTTTTTCATTACGTAAAATCACCTCTGGAGCTTTAATTTCTATTAGTCTTTTTAAACGGTTATTTCTAATGATAACACGTCTGTACAAATCATTTAAATCTGAAGTTGCAAAACGTCCTCCATCCAAAGGAACTAATGGTCTTAGCTCTGGTGGAATAACTGGGATAACTTTAAGAATCATCCACTCTGGTTTATTCACTCTATTTTTGTTTGCCTCACGCAATGCCTCTACAACTTGAAGTCTTTTTAAAGCCTCCGTTTTACGTTGTTTAGAAGTTTCGGTATTTGCTTTATGTCTTAACTGAAATGATAAAGCGTCTAAATCTATAGATGCTAACAAGTCAATTAAACATTCAGCACCCATTTTTGCGATAAATTTATCTGGGTCTGAATCTTCTAAATATTGATTTTCCATAGGAAGTGCATCGTAGATATCTAGATACTCTTCTTCTGTTAAGAAATCCATTTTTTGCAATGGTTCTCCTTCTGCATTTTTTGCAATACCTGGTTGAATAACTACGTATCTTTCGTAGTAAACAATCATATCTAGTTTCTTAGAAGGAAGTCCTAATAAGTAACCTATTTTATTAGGTAATGATCTAAAGTACCAAATATGCGCTACTGGCACTACCAAATTGATATGCCCTACACGATCTCTACGTACTTTTTTTTCTGTTACTTCTACCCCACAACGGTCACAAGTGATTCCTTTGTAGCGTATTCTTTTATATTTACCACAGGCACATTCGTAGTCCTTGATAGGACCAAAAACACGCTCACAAAATAAACCGTCACGTTCTGGTTTATGTGTTCTATAGTTAATAGTTTCGGGTTTTAACACTTCACCTCTTGAGTTACCAAGAATTACTTCTGGTGAAGATAAACCGATTGAAATTCTATTGAACTTCTTTACTGTATAATTATTAAATCTTTTTGCCATAATTTAGTATATATGCAATTAGCTTTTCTTATTTTTTGTTAATATCAACACCATTTTCATCTTCTAGTCTTACATCTAATGTAAGTCCTTTCAATTCATGCATTAATACATTGAATGATTCTGGTAAACCTGGTGTTGGCATAGCTTCTCCTTTTACGATAGCCTCGTAAGTTTTAGCTCTACCCATTACATCATCAGATTTTACGGTAAGAATCTCTTGTAGTATACTTGATGCTCCATAAGCCTCAAGTGCCCAAACTTCCATCTCTCCAAAACGCTGACCTCCAAACTGAGCTTTACCTCCAAGTGGTTGTTGCGTTATCAATGAATATGGCCCTATAGAACGTGCATGCATCTTATCATCAATCATATGTCCTAGTTTTATCATATAGATAATACCTACGGTTGCTGGTTGATCAAAGCGCTCTCCTGTTCCTCCATCATATAAATAGGTATGACCAAAGCGTGGCACGTTTGCCTTATCGGTAAGTGCTGTAATTTGGTCTAATGTAGCACCATCAAAAATAGGTGTAGCATATGTTTCTCCTAATCGTTGACCTGCCCATCCTAAAACGGTTTCATATATCTGACCAATATTCATACGAGAAGGTACACCTAATGGATTCAATACGATATCTACTGGCGTTCCATCTTCTAAGAATGGTAAATCTTCTTGACGAACAATACGTGCAACGATACCTTTGTTACCGTGACGTCCCGCCATTTTATCTCCTACTTTTAGTTTACGTTTTTTAGCAATATATATTTTTGCTAATTTTATAATTCCTGCTGGTAGTTCATCTCCTACAGTAATTGCAAATTTCTCTCTACGTAAAGCACCTTGAAGGTTGTTTAATTTGATTTTATAATTATGAATTAATGTAATCAATAATTCATTAAGATTAGCGTCTGTAGTCCAAGTCCCTTTTGTTAAATGATCAAAATCTTCTACTGCATTAAGCATTTTTAAGGTAAATTTCTTTCCTTTAGGAAGTATTACTTCTCCTAAATCATTTTGTACCCCTTGAGATGTTTTGCCATTAACTATAGTAAATAACTTCTCTACTAAGCGTGATCGTAATTGTTCAAATTTAGTATTGAATTCTAATACTAATTTATCAATTGCTTCTTTATCTTGATTACGTTTACGTTTATCTTTTACGATACGAGTAAATAATTTTTTATTAATTACTACTCCATGTAAAGATGGCGATGCTTTAAGTGATGCGTCTTTTACATCTCCCGCTTTATCTCCAAATATAGCACGTAATAATTTTTCTTCTGGTGTAGGATCTGATTCTCCTTTTGGTGTGATTTTACCAATAAGAATATCACCTGGTTTTACTTCTGCACCAATACGAATCATACCGTTTTCATCCAAATCTTTAGTAGCTTCTTCACTTACATTTGGTATGTCATTGGTAAGCTCTTCAGTTCCTAGCTTAGTATCTCTTACATCAAGAGAATATTCATCTATATGAATAGAAGTGAAGATATCTTCACGTACTACACGTTCTGAGATAACAATCGCATCCTCAAAGTTATACCCTTTCCAAGGCATGAAGGCTACTTTCATATTTCTACCAAGTGCCAATTCTCCATTTTGAGTTGCATACCCTTCACAAAGTACTTGTCCTTTTTCTACTTTATCACCAACTTTTACTATTGGTTTCAAGTTGATGTTGGTTCCTTGATTGGTTTTTCTAAACTTAATTAAGTTATAGGTTTCTTCATCTGGGTCAAAACTTACTAAACGCTCATCATCTGTTCTATCATATTTGATAGTGATTGTATTAGCATCTACGTAATCTACAGTTCCTGTTCCTTTTGCATTAATCAAAACACGAGCATCTTGAGCTACGCGTTTTTCAAGACCTGTACCTACAATTGGTGCTTCTGGTCTAATTAAAGGTACTGCTTGACGCATCATATTTGACCCCATCAATGCACGGTTGGCATCATCATGTTCCAAGAAAGGAATTAACGATGCTGATATTGATGCTATCTGGTTTGGAGAAATATCCATATAATCTACCTTACTAGGGTCAACTAATGGAAAATCTGCGTCTTTTCTTGCAATAATATCATTGGTCAAGAAATTACCATCATCATCTATTTCTGTATTTGCTTGCGCAATAATTTTTTCTTCTTCTTGTTCAGCACTCAAATAACCTGGTACTGTTTCCATATCTACTTTACCGTCTATTACTTTACGGTAAGGTGTTTCTATAAATCCAAGATTATTCACCTTAGCATATACTGCTAATGATGAAATCAGACCAATATTTGGTCCCTCAGGTGTTTCAATAGGACAAAGTCTTCCGTAGTGTGTATGGTGTACATCACGAACCTCAAACCCTGCTCTTTCTCTAGATAAACCTCCAGGTCCTAATGCAGATAATCTACGTTTATGCGTAATTTCTGCTAATGGATTGGTTTGATCCATAAATTGAGAAAGCTGATTAGTACCAAAAAACGAATTAATTACTGATGATAATGTTTTAGCATTAATCAAATCTACAGGAGTAAATACTTCATTATCTCTCACGTTCATACGCTCACGAATAGTACGCGCCATACGAGAAAGACCAACACCAAATTGTGATGCTAATTGCTCACCTACAGTACGAACACGTCTGTTAGATAAGTGATCAATATCATCAACTTCTGCTTTAGAGTTAATTAATTCTATAAGATATTTAATGATAGTAATAATATCTTCACGCGTAAGTACACGTTGATCAACACTAATATCTAATCCTAATTTTTTATTCATTCTATAACGACCTACTTCACCAAGGTTGTAGCGTTGCTCCGAGAAGAATAGTTTATCTATTACTCCACGTGCAGTTTCTACATCTGGCGGCTCAGCGTTACGTAATTGTCTATATATATGTTCAACGGCTTCTTTTTCAGAATTCGTTGGATCTTTTTGAAGTGTATTATGTATGATAGCATAATCACCTGCATCAGTTCCTTCTTTATGTAAAAGTATGGTTTTAGCACCAGACTCAATTATTACTTCAATATGTTCTTTTTCAAGTACAACATCTCTGTCTAACACGATAGAATTACGTTCAATAGAAACTACCTCTCCAGTATCTTCATCTACGAAATCTTCATGCCATGTTTTAAGTACACGTGCGGCCAACTTAGAACCTAATACACGTTTTAATCCTGCTTTAGAAACTTTTACTTCTTCAGCTAGATCAAATATTTCTAAAATATCTTTATCTCTTTCAAAACCTATTGCTCTAAATAATGTAGTAACAGGTAATTTTTTCTTTCTATCAATATAAGCATACATTACTTGATTGATATCAGTAGCGAACTCTATCCAAGAACCTTTAAAAGGTATTACTCTTGCAGAGTATAGCTTTGTTCCATTTGCATGGAATGATTGTCCAAAAAATACGCCTGGAGAACGGTGCAATTGAGAAACAACAACGCGTTCAGCCCCATTTATAATAAATGTTCCACTTGTAGTCATATAAGGAATTACGCCTAAAAATACATCTTGAACTATCGTCTCAAAATCTTCATGTTCTGGATCAGTACAATATAATTTTAAACGTGCTTTCAAAGGCACACTATATGTTAAACCACGTTCTATACTCTCTTGAATGGAGTATCTTGGTGGATCAACAAAGTAATCTATAAATTCAAGTACAAACTGATTACGCGTATCTGTAATAGGAAAGTTTTCCAAAAAGGTTTTGTATAAACCTTCTGTGCTACGTGCATCTGTTTTTGTTTCTAGCTGAAAAAAATCTTGAAAAGATTTTACTTGAATATCTAAAAAATCGGGATAATCAGGCTTCTTTTTGGCAGAAGCAAAACTTATTCTTTCTGGTAGATTTGTCATTACGCTATGGGACAAAATTAATAATTAATATAAATTTGATAACTAAAAACTACTTTCAATTATCAGTAAAATTTGCTTGTGTAAAAATGACTATATTATTTATACACAAAATGGTTTAGGTCTTAGAATATAAAATTCTAGACCTAAACCTTAAATTTGTTTTAGTAAAAAACTTATTTGATTTCTACTTCTGCTCCTGCTTCTTCTAATGATTTTTTAAGCCCTTCAGCTTCATCTTTAGACACACCTTCTTTTACTGGTGCTGGTGCAGAATCAACTAAACCTTTAGCGTCTTTAAGACCTAAACCTGTCAATTCTTTTACTAATTTTACTACTGCAAGTTTTGCTCCGCCAGCTGCTTTCAAGATAACATCAAATTCTGTTTTCTCTTCACCACCTGCGTCACCACCTGCTGCTGGACCTGCTACTGCTACTGCAGCTGCTGCTGGCTCTATTCCATACTCATCTTTTAATATGTCAGCTAATTCGTTTACTTCTTTTACTGTTAAGTTAACTAATTGTTCTGCAAAATCTTTCAAATCTGCCATTTTTTCTTTGTTTTAAATTAATATATTATTTTGTGCGTTCTAATTAATGTGCTTTATCTTATCGCTCAGATAAAGTCTTTAAGAGACCTGATAATTTATTTCCTCCAGATTGAAGTGCCGAAACAACGTTCTTAGCAGGTGATTGAAGTAATCCAATGATTTCTCCTATCAACTCTTCTCTAGATTTAATATTAACAAGTGTATCTAGCATGTCATTACCAACATATATAGACGCTTCTATAAAAGCACCTTTTAATACTGGTTTGTCCTGCTTAGATTTTTTTCTAAACTCTTTTATAATCTTAGCAGGAGCATTTCCTACTTCAGAAAACATAATTGCAGTATTACCTTTTAATACTTCTGGTAACTCACCAAACTCTTTGTCAGAATCTGCCATTGCTCTTGCAAGCATGGTATTTTTCACTACTTCTAGCTTTACATTAGATTTATGACAAGCTCTTCTTAAATCAGAAGTATTCTCAGCATTCAATCCTGATATATCAGCTAAATAAATCGTAGCATTATTCTGTAATTGGTCAGTTAATTCATTAATAACTTTATTTTTCTCTTCTCTATTCATGATAACCTTCCTTTTAGTTTAGTGCTTTAATATCAATAGCAATTCCAGGACTCATTGTACTTGATATGTTTATACTCTTTACATAAGTACCTTTTGCTGCTGTTGGTTTTAATTTCATAATCATTTGAATAAGCTCATCTGCATTTTCTTTGATTTTTTGAGCATCAAAAGACACTTTTCCAATCGAAGCGTGAACATTACCTTGTTTATCTACTTTAAAGTCGATTTTACCAGCTTTCACTTCTTTTACAGCTTTTGCTACATCCATAGTTACCGTACCTGTCTTTGGGTTAGGCATTAAACCTCTAGGTCCTAAAACACGACCTAATGGACCTAATTTACCCATTACGCTAGGCATAGTTACAATAACATCTACGTCTGTCCATCCGTTTTTGATTTTAGTCAAATACTCATCAAGACCTACATAATCTGCTCCTGCTGCTTTTGCATCAGCTTCTTTATCTGGAGTAACCAATGCTAATACTTTAACATCTTTTCCTGTTCCGTGCGGTAGCGTTACTACTCCACGAACCATTTGATTTGCTTTTCTTGGATCTACACCCAAACGAATTGCAAGGTCAATAGACGCATCAAATTTAGCGTAGTTTACTTCTTTTACTAACTTAGAAGCTTCTGCCAATGAATAAACCTTATTCGGTTCTAATTTAGCTAGTGCTTCTTTTTGTTTTTTCGTTAATTTTGCCATTTCTCAAAATTTAATTAAAAAGGAGCATCACCTTTTACTGTTATACCCATTGATCTAGCTGTTCCTGCAATCATACGCATAGCTGAACTTACTTCAAATGCATTTAAATCTTGCATTTTCCCTTCAGCTATTACTTTAATTTGATCCCAAGTAACGCTAGCTACTTTTACACGATTTGGTTCTCCTGAACCTTTTTTGAGTTTGGCTGCTTCCAGCAATTGTACCGCTGCAGGTGGAGTTTTTACGACAAAGTCAAACGACTTATCCTTATAAACTGTGATTACAACTGGAAGTACTTTACCTTGTTTGTCTTGTGTACGCGCATTAAACTGCTTACAAAACTCCATGATATTAACTCCAGCAGCACCTAAAGCGGGTCCAACCGGTGGCGACGGATTCGCAGCACCTCCCCTAACTTGTAGTTTTACAACTTTACTTACTTCTTTTGCCATTATTTATTAAAAATTAGTATTGCAATTCAAAAAGTGGAAGCTTCTGAATTACAAAATTACTGTAACATATTATACTTTTTCTACTTGCATGTAACTTAATTTTAATGGCGTCTTTCTTCCAAAAATTTTCACCATTACTTCAAGCTCACGTTTTTCTTCATTAACAACTTCTATAGTTCCATCAAATCCATTAAATGGACCATCGGTAACTTTAATAACTTCATTAACTTTAAAAGGAATATTTATAGACTCTGTACTAACTGCCAGCTCATCTACCTTTCCTAACATTCTATTTACTTCAGATTTTCTTAAAGCAACAGGATCTCCTCCTTTTACTTCACCTAAAAAACCTATTACTCCTGGCACAGATTTAATGATATGTGGTATCTCTCCGCTTAAATTTGCTTCTACCATAATATAACCTGGAAAATACACTTTTTCCTTATTATATTTTTTTCCATCTTTAATCTGGACAACAGTCTGCATAGGAACAAGAACTTGACTAATATAGTCTGCAATATCTAATCGTGCAATTTCTTGATCGATATATGATTTTACTTTTTTCTCTTGACCTCCTACAGCCCGAACTACATACCATTTTCTAGCAATATCTGACATAGTAAAATTTATTTAAATAAATTAAAAAAGCCTTCAATAGCGCTTTTAATAACTACATCAACACCAGCTATCATTAAAGCAAAAATAACAGAAAACACCGCAACTATAATCGTTAAGTTTTGAGCTTCTGCCCAAGGTGTCCATGTAATATTTTCTTTTAATTCTGTATATGCTTCTTTTACATATCCTATAATTCCTGCCATTGTTATTATTTTTTTATTGCACGGGCGGAGAGGCTCGAACTCCCGGCCACTGGTTTTGGAGACCAGTGCTCTACCAACTGAGCTACGCCCGTAGCTATGTTAACAAAGGTATCCCGAAAAAATCGAGATACCTTAGTAACAATATTATTATTTAGATCTTAGTCTAACATTTTAGTTACCTGACCTGCACCTACTGTTCTACCTCCTTCACGTATTGCAAAACGTAAACCTACGTTTAATGCAATCGGTTGGTGCAATTCAACAGTAATTGTCAAGTTATCTCCTGGCATAACCATTTCTACTCCGCTAGGCAAAGTAATAGTTCCTGTAACATCTGTAGTTCTCACATAAAATTGTGGTCTATAGTTGTTTTGGAATGGCGTATGACGTCCACCTTCTTCTTTTTTAAGGATATAAACCTCAGCTTCAAATTTAGCGTGTGGAGTTACAGAACCTGGCTTACAGATTACCATACCTCTTTTTATTTGAGTTTTCTCAATACCTCTTAATAAGATACCAACATTATCTCCAGC
>CAYPAK010000034.1:0-1291 GCA_964408665.1 uncultured Flavobacteriaceae bacterium
AGCGCATAAAAAATGGCAAGCTATCTACATCACACTGCTCAACCATTTACCTTTGCTGCGTTCCCGCCCTGGAGGATTCAACAGGAGCTAGTTGTGTAGGACTTGCCGCCGCAAAGATAATACTTAAAATGAAATCTCAAACATAAAACAGCAGATTATTTAATTTTTCTTTCTAATAAAAGCGTATTTTTGCATTATGGTAAAAGAAATACAGTTGCGCATTGCCTTAGAGCAAGTGACACAAGAAAATATTTTTATAAAAAAAGCAGCACGAAAACTAGATATTCATCCTAAAACTATTCGTGAAGTAAAGGTTTTACGAAAATCTATTGATGCACGTAAAAAACAAGTAGTATTTAACTATAAAGTGGCTGTTTATATTGATGAATTACCAAATGAAGAAAAAGTAAAATATACATTTGATTACCAAGACGTGTCTTCAAAGCCCAAAATACATATTGTGGGTTTTGGACCAGCAGGAATGTATGCAGCTTTACGCTGTATAGAACTAGGGTATAAACCTGTGGTTTTAGAGCGTGGCAAAAACGTACGAGAACGAAGACGTGATTTACGTGCCATTAACCAATTTCATTTAGTAGATGAAGACTCTAATTATTGCTTTGGCGAAGGCGGAGCAGGAACCTATTCTGATGGTAAACTCTATACAAGAAGCCTAAAACGTGGCGATGTAAGGCGTGTTTTTAAAAATCTAGTCTTTCACGGTGCAACCGAACAGATATTAATAGATGCACATCCACATATTGGAACTAATAAACTACCTAAAGTAGTGCAAAATATACGAGAAACCATCTTAAAATATGGTGGTGAAATTCATTTTGAAAGCCGTGTGGTAGATTTTATAATTAAAAATGATACGGTTAAAGAATTAGTACTTCAAAACGGTACCGTAATGGATACTAATGCGGTAATTCTAGCAACAGGACATTCGGCTCGTGACATTTATTACCTTTTGAATAAGAAAAATATTCAGTTAAAAGCAAAGTCATTTGCAATGGGAGTTCGCGTAGAGCATCCGCAAGCGTTGATAGATGGTATTCAATATCATTGCAGTACTGAACGGCACGAGTTATTGCCTGCAGCTTCATATAGTTTGGTGCAGCAAGTAAATGACAGGGGAGTTTATTCTTTCTGTATGTGCCCTGGCGGATTTATAGTGCCTGCAGCAACTGCAAATGGTGAAGTAGTAGTAAATGGCATGTCACCATCCAAACGAAATAGTAAATTTGCCAATTCGGGTATTGTTGTAGAAATAAATGTTGCCAAAGACATT
>CAYPAK010000034.1:1391-3260 GCA_964408665.1 uncultured Flavobacteriaceae bacterium
GATGATTTATTAGTTTGGGATGTAGGGCATCAAGCCTATGGTCATAAAATTTTGTGTGAGCGCAAAGATAAATTTCACACCAATAGACAACTGAATGGCATTTCAGGTTTTCCAAGCAGAAAAGAGAGTGTTTACGATACTTTTGGTGTTGGTCACGCTTCCACATCTATATCGGCAGCCCTAGGAATGGCAGTTGCTTCACGGCTAAAAGGTGATTACAACAAACAACATGTTGCCGTAATAGGTGATGCCTCTATTGCAGGAGGAATGGCTTTTGAAGCCTTGAATCATGCAGGTGTTTCAGACGTGAATTTATTAGTTATTCTTAATGATAATGAAATTGGTATTGATCCAAGCGAAGGCGCTTTAAAAGAATATTTAAAAACTATAAAATCAGCTAATAAATCAGTAGAACAGAATATATTTGAAGCGTTAAATTTTAATTATTATGGCCCTGTTGATGGTCATAATATAGAAGAATTACTTGCTGTTTTAACGAAATTAAAAACAAGCAAGGGTGTTAATTTTCTACATGTAATAACCACTAAAGGAAAAGGACTAAAACAAGCAGAAGAGCAACAAACCAAATATCATGCGCCAGGTTTATTTAATAAAGAAACAGGTGATACCTATTCGGAGTTAACCAGCCAAGTACCACCAAAATATCAAGATGTATTTGGTAAAACCTTAGTAGAATTAGCTCAAGATAATGATAAAATTGTAGGGATTACAGCAGCAATGCCCACGGGTACATCACTTAAATATATGTTTGATGCTTTTCCTAATCGCACTTTTGATGTAGGGATAGCCGAACAGCATGCGGTTACCTTTGCAGCGGGATTGGCTACGCAAGGTTACAAGCCGTATGTAGCTATTTACAGCACGTTTTTACAGCGCGCTTATGACCAGTTAATTCACGATGTTGCTTTGCAAAAATTACCCGTAGTGTTCTGTATTGATAGAGCAGGGATTGTAGGAGAAGATGGTGCTACACATCATGGTATTTTTGATATTTCATACCTTAGTCTGATTCCTAATATGACTGTTTTTGCTCCTCTGAATGAGCAAGAACTTCGCAATATACTTTATACCGCACAGCATTTTGACGCGCCATTAGCCATACGCTACCCAAGAGGCAGGGGTACTACGTATTATTGGAAAAAACCATTAGAAAAAATAACTATTGGCAAAGGGCAACTGGTAACTACTGGTAGTAAGTTAGCCGTTCTTAGTATTGGTACAATAGGAAATACTATTATTGATTTACAAGAAGAACTGCCTAAAGAAGCGGTAGCTCATTATAATATGCGTTTTGCCAAACCATTAGACGAAACGTTACTGCATACTATTTTTAATAAATTTAAAACTATAATTACTTTAGAAGAAGGAAGCGAAACAGGTGGTTTTGGGCAGCAGATTTTAGCTTTTGCTAATAAAAACAACTACAAGAATAACATAAAAATCATAGCAATACCTGATAGTTTTGTGCCACACGGAACAGTTCAAGAACTTCAAGCAATTTCGGGTATTGATAAGTTATCTATAAAAAATAGTATTCTTAACTATTTAGCATAAAAAAAAGCATCTAAATTCTTAGATGCTTTTTAAGTTTTTTATGTAGTAAAAATTATTTTACACTTCTTATGTATGAAGTAAGTGCAGCTAATTCTTCACCAGACATTGCTTTAGTTGTAGCTAAATTCACTTTCATTGTACCAAACATTGCAGGGTCAACGATAGCGTCAGCTTCTTCTTTTAAGAATTTTACCATGTTTCCTTTTTTCTCAGCATAAACCTTTGCGATTTCTTTTAAAGCAGGACCTACTAATTTAGTTTGCTCTTTGTGACAAGCTACACAACCTTTAGCAG
>CAYPAK010000034.1:3360-6146 GCA_964408665.1 uncultured Flavobacteriaceae bacterium
AAAGGTGAAGTGCAATTAGCTAATAAAAAGATTAGTATTACTATAAAATCATTAAATAGTAAAAACCTAGATTTAAACCTTCGAATTCCAACATTGTACCGCGAAAAAGAAATGGAATTACGCAGTATGCTAAGTGCGGCATTATTACGTGGAAAAGTAGATTTTAGCCTTCAGGTAGAAAACAAAAGTGAAGAAGTGCAAACAGCCATTAATCATGCTGTTGTGTCAAAACATATTGCGGCTTTAGCTACACTTGCTGATGATGTTTCTCAAGCAGATTTATTAAAAATGGCTATGCAGTTTCCAGACGCCTTAGTCACACCTAAAGAATCTTTGGACAGTGCAGAATGGCAAGCTATAAAGCAAGCTAGTGAAGAAGCCATATTAGATTTAAAATCATTTCGCTTAGCCGAAGGTAAAGCCTTAGAAAAAGATGTAAAACTCAGAATCAATAATATCAGCAACTTACTAAACCAAGCAAAAACTATTGATAAAGATAGAATAACAGCAGTAAAAGAACGTTTATCTAAAGCCATAAACGAACTAGCTGTGCAGGTAGATGAAAACCGTTTTGAACAAGAACTTATTTATTATTTAGAAAAACTAGATATAACAGAAGAAATAGTACGATTAAGTAATCATTTATCCTATTTTTTAAAAGAAACAGCAGGTGATTTATCCAATGGAAAAAAACTAGCATTTATTTCTCAAGAAATAGGAAGAGAAATAAATACTATGGGGTCTAAGGCAAATTATGCGCCAATGCAGAAATTAGTTATCCAAATGAAAGATGAGTTGGAAAAAATAAAAGAACAAAGTTTAAATATTCTGTAAATGAAAGGTAAATTGATTGTTTTTTCGGCACCAAGTGGTTCGGGTAAAACCACGATAGTACATCATTTGCTTGAGCAAGAAGAGTTAAATTTAGCTTTTTCGGTTTCTGCTACTTCAAGAGCAAAACGAGGCAAAGAAATTGATGGAAAAGATTATTATTTTATTTCTAATGAAAAATTTCAAGAATATATTAATAATGACGCTTTTGTAGAATGGGAAGAAGTTTACAAAGGGACTAAATACGGCACCTTGAAATCAGAAATTGAGCGACTTTGGAAAGCAGGCAAAAATGTAATTTTTGATATTGATGTAAAAGGAGGATTGAATATTAAAAAACAATTTCCTAAAGAAACATTAGCTATATTTGTAAAGCCACCATCGGTTGAAGAATTAAAAAAACGTTTAGAATCACGAGGAACAGAAACTTTAGAGAAAATACAAATGCGCTTGGATAAAGCCAATGAAGAACTGTCTTACTCACGTGACTTTGATACAATTCTCATTAATGACGATTTGCATAAAGCACAAAAAACAGCAACATATTTAGTAAAAGGTTTTTTGAGTAGTGATGCATAAACAAAAAAAAATAGGACTGTATTTTGGGAGTTTCAATCCCATTCATATTGGACATTTAATTATAGCCAATCATCTGGTAGAAAACACTTCGCTTGATGAGGTTTGGTTTGTGGTAACACCTCATAATCCACACAAAGAAAAAAAAACATTATTAGCTGATGCACATCGTTTGCAATTGGTTCGTCTTGCCGTAGAATATTACCCAAAACTTAAAGCAAGTAATATAGAGTTTGGGCTGCCGCAACCTTCTTATACTGTAAATACGCTAGCTCATATTAGCGAAAAATATCCTAATGATTCTTTTGCATTAATTATGGGTGAAGATAATTTAAAGAGTTTTCCTAAATGGAAAAATTACGAAACTATTTTAGCATTTTATGATATCTATGTGTATCCTAGAATAAGTGATTTAGCCATTCCAAATTCTTTAAAAAATCATCGTAAAATACATTTTGTACAAGCGCCAATTATAGAACTTTCTGCTACGACTATTCGCAAAGGAATAGCAGCTAATAAAAACATAAAACCATTACTTCCTGATGCTGTTTGGAAGTATATTGATGAAATGAATTTTTACAAAAAGATTTAATTTTGAAATGACAAAAAAGTATTAAAAGCAGCATTGTTTTGCTGTATATATTTTGAATGATTAGAAATAACTTTTTTATCCACTAACTATTTTTGTATTTTCGCCAAAAATTAATAGTAATGGGAAGTAAAAATAAATTAAAGCGTTTTAAAGAAAACGAAACTTTTAAAAATGTAATTCAGCCAACTCGTGAAGAAATACTTCAAGGAAATTTTGAACATAAAGGAAAATGGGCAGCATTTTTTGGCAATAACAATCCCATTGTACTAGAATTAGGTTGTGGTAAAGGAGAATACACCTTAGCATTATCCAAAAGAAATCCAGATAAAAACTATATAGGTGTAGATATAAAAGGCGCTCGTTTTTGGCGTGGTGCAAAGATTGCTTTAGAAGAAAAGCTAGATAATGTCGCTTTTTTGCGTACACAAATAGAACTTATTGCTGAGGTTTTTGAAGCTAATGAAGTTAGCGAAATCTGGATTACCTTTCCTGATCCTCAAATAAAATATACGCGAACCAAACACCGACTTACCAACCACGATTTTTTAGTAAAATACCATCATATTTTAGCAAAAGACGGATTAGTACATCTCAAAACAGATAGTGAGTTTATGCACGGCTACACACTTGGTTTGTTACACGGCGAAGGACAGGAAATAGTATATGCACACCATAATGTATATAATAATAGTGAGTCACCAGCTATAGTTCGTGAAGTACAAACGTTCTACGAAAAGCAATACTTAGAAAAAGGAAAAGCAATAACTTATATTAAGTTTAGGCTAAA
>CAYPAK010000034.1:6246-12323 GCA_964408665.1 uncultured Flavobacteriaceae bacterium
AAAAGCAATACTTAGAAAAAGGAAAAGCAATAACTTATATTAAGTTTAGGCTAAAATATTAATAATGCTTTTTCATTTTGTCTGCTTTGAGCTTATTAGACACTTTTTCTAAAACTAAATTAGCCAAAGGATCTTCTTTTAATAATTCATAGACTTTTTCTGACAACCAAAGAACTTGTAATTGCTCAGGATTTAAATTATATAAATTTATAAATTTTGAAAGTTGTGCTGCTGTTGCACTACGACTGTTACGCTCTATTTTGCTTAATATAGCCTGATCTAAATCTAATTTTGCTGCTGCTTGACGCAATAATAAATTGTGCTTTTCGCGCTCAGTACGAAGAAATTTACCTATAGTTTCCATGTTGTTTTGTTTGTTTTGACAAAAATAGTCTTTTTTCTTTAAAAGAAAGAAAAAATTAGCGATTTCTGTTAGCTAAGTAAACACCTAATAAAATAACAACACCCGCTATAATTTGCCAAAAAACAATTTTTTCACCATCTAAAACACCCCAAAACAAAGCTACTATTGGGATAAGATAGGTAACTGATGTAGCGAAAACAGGTGATGATATTTGTACTAATTTATTAAAAATAACTTTTGAAATTGCTGTTCCTACTAAGGATAATATCCCTAAGTAAAGTAGTGCGTTATTTTGTACTTCGCTGCCATTATACGCTTCAAAAAAACCACTAAAATAAAGCACAAAAAGCATTGGTATTAGCACTAAAGCAAAAGGGCCAACGGTAATAGCTAAAGGGTCTAAGTCATGGAGTTTGCTTTTGATTAAATTCACATTCAGCGCATAACCTAATGCTGAAATAAACACAAAAACAGCATAAAAATAATTCTGATTAGGATGAGAATCTGCTCCAATAAGAATCAAGGCCACAGTACCTATTAAGCCAATAATTACACCTAAAACTTGGTCTTTTCTAAAGCTAAATTTAAAAATAAAATAGCCTATAATAATGGTGTTTAGTGGCACAACCGCATTTATAACTGCCGCTATAGAACTATCTATATGTTTTATAGCCAATGGAAATAATAAAGCAGGAATAGCCGTTGCAAAAACAGCAATAAGCGCAATAGCCTTCCAATGCCTAAGCTGGATTGTTTTTAGTTTTTTAAAACCCCAAATAATTACAATTACACCCGTAAAAACCATACGTAAAGCACCAACTTGCATTGGTGCAAATCCTTTTAAGGCGTGTTTCATTAGTATAAAAGAACTTCCCCAAATAAGTGCTAGAAGTGCTAGATAAAACCATTTTATGTTTTCGTTTTTAAACATCAGTAGTTTGTTTATTACTAATATAAACCCCAAAGAGAATAAGTATTCCTGCTACAAATTGCCAAAGGTTAATTACTTCATTATCAAAATAACCCCAAACTAAAGCGACTAAAGGAATTAAATAGGTGACCGATGCTGCAAAAACAGGAGATGATATTTGCACAAGTTTATTATAAATAACCATAGCAAAAGCGGTGCCTATTGCCGCTTTGAATAGAATATAAATCAAAGCGCTATGTTGTTTTTCTGTTCCTTGATAAATAGTAAAAAAATCAGTATAAAAAAGTACTACTAATGCAGGTAATAGTGTAATTAAAAACGTAGCAGTTGTTATGCTTAATGCATCTAAATCACGTAATTTAGTCATAATTAAATTAGTATTTAAGGCATAACCTACCGAAGAAAATACTACTAATAAAGACCAAATATACTCGCCACTTCCTTGATAAAAATTACCTGTAAGAAAATAGATTACCAGACCAACAAGCCCTATAAATAAACCAAATAATTGGTTTTTACTAAACTTCATACCAAAGAAAACTACACCAAGCCAAAGCGTGTTTAATGGTGTAAGCGAATTAAGAATAGAAGTAATAGAAACGCCTACTTTCCCTATGGCGATAGTAAACATAAAAGACGGAATAAAAGTACTAAATACCGCAATAATGACTAAGGCACTCAAGTGCTTTTTTTGTATTTTTTGTAATGATTTAAAACCAAAAGGCAACAAAATAAAAGCAGAGAATACCATAATTAAAGCGCCAACTTGATAGCCGTCAAAGCCTAATGTTGCTTTTTTAATTAAGAATAAAGATGTCCCCCAAATAAAGGATAATAGTAATAAATAAAACCACTTTTTTTGCATAGCTGTTCTCTTGATAATTTTTAGCAAAAATGCAGCTTTTTTTTAAGTAATAAATAAAAATAATTGTTTTTGTTTGAAAAGTAGCATGTTTAGAAGTAAGAAAATAGCAAACGTCACCCTGAACTTGATTCAGGGGCTGTTGATTTGGAAGAAAATCTCCTAGCTCCAAAGGGAAACTTTTGCTTGACTGCCAAAAGCCCGCCTCCAATTTTTTCTTGGAGGAACGCCCAAAGTAATAGTTTGGCATTTTATTAATTATACTATCTTTGCCTGCAATGAAGATTATTGGTTATTTTTTAGGGTATGTAATTATTATTTTTTTAAACGAAACTTTTTTTAAGAAAAATAGTTTATTTGGAGATACTCCAAATAAAAGAAATCAAGACGCGGAGTCTTTTGAGCTAAAGCTACTTAAACTTTCAGTTTTTGTGATTAAAGCAGATGGTCAGACTTCGCAAAAAGAACTGGATTTTGTACGTAAAAAGTTTGTAAGCATGTTTGGTAAGGCGCGTGCTAACCGTGCATTTAAAGTTTTTCGTTACAAGAAAAATCAAAAACAAAGTATTGTGCAGGTTTGTGCCAATATACGGAAAGGTATGCCTATTGCTGTACGTTCTCAACTACTGCATTATTTATTTAAAATAGCACAAGTAGATGGCGTGATTACTACTAATGAACTTCGTGTTTTAGAACAAATTGCTAAAAATTTACGAATTACGCAGCGCGAGTTTTTTGCCATACGTGCTATGTTTATGAATCAGCAGCGCGGTTACTCTAGGTCATCATCACGTGCTGCAACGAGTAGCTACAAAGTAAGTAATGCTTATGCAATATTAGAAATAGATTCCTCAGCAAGTGATGCCGAAGTAAAAACAGCATACCGTACTTTGGTAAAAAAATACCATCCTGATAAATTGCAACATTTGGGAGAAATTCATATAAAAGCGGCAACAGAAAAGTTTAAAAAAATACAAGAAGCATACGAAATTATTAAAAGAAAAAGAAGCATAATATAATTATAAAAAAAAAACACTTTATTCTTGCGTTAGGGATTGCGGCATTGTTGGAGCTCTTTTTGCGCTTGCTAGCGCAAGAAAGCGACTGCCAAAAGCCCGCCTCCAATTTTTTCTTGGAGGAACGCCCAAATTAATATTATGCTATTTTATTAATTATACTATCTTTGCCCACAATGAGTAAGTTAAGCATTTTTTTGGGTATTGTAGGCTTTATTATTGCAGGATTTCGCGGGGCAATGATAGGGTTTTTTTTGGGAGCACTTCTAGATGAATTGTATTTTAAAAAACCAAGTAATCAAACTTCGTTTGGAAGAAACCCTAGCCGTGCTTATAGTAGAAACCAACAAGCTGTAGATTTTGAGTTAAATATGCTTAAACTTTCGGCTTTTGTCATTAAAGCCGATGGTAATACCTCACAAAAAGAATTGGATTTTGTACGCATGGAATTTGTGCGTATGTTTGGTAAAGAGCGTGCAAATCGTGCTTTTGAAACTTTTCGCCGTAAAAAAAATCAAGGATATAGTATAGCGCAAGTTTGTGCTGAAATGCGCCAAGGCATGCCGATTGCTGTGCGTTCACAATTACTACATTATCTATTTAAAATAGCTCAAGTAGATGACGTTATTACTACTAATGAACTTCGTGTTTTAGAACAAATTGCTAAAAATTTACGAATTACGCAGCGCGAATTTTTTGCCATTAGAGCTATGTTTACGCAGCAACAACGTAGTTACTCAAGAACTTCTTCAAGAGCTACAACTAGTAGTTACAAAGTAAGTAATGCTTATGCTATACTAGAAATAGATGCCACTGCAAGCGATACTGAAGTGAAAAAAGCATACCGTAGTTTGGTAAAAAAATATCATCCTGACAAATTACAACATTTAGGAAAAGTCCATGTAAAGGCGGCTACAGAAAAGTTTAAAAAAATACAAGAATCATACGAAATCATACGAAAAAAAAGAGGAATGAAGTAGTTGCTACTAATTTTTTTTTAGCATAAAAGGTTGTATTTTTGGGTTTCAGTTTAAATAAAAAAACATTGGCAAAAAAAACAGTAGAAAAGAAGGTTAGCCCTTTGATGAAACAATATAATGGCATAAAAGCCAAATATCCTGAAGCAATTTTACTGTTTCGTGTAGGCGATTTTTATGAAACTTTTGCCGAAGACGCTATAGAAGTAGCTAAAATATTAGGTATTGTTTTAACCAAAAGAGGCGCAGGGTCGGTTAATGAAACTGCACTTGCAGGTTTTCCGCATCATTCGCTAAATACGTATTTACCAAAACTAGTAAAAGCAGGACTTCGTGTGGCTATTTGTGACCAACTAGAAGACCCAAAACTCACTAAAAAAATAGTAAAACGTGGTGTTACGGAGCTTATTACACCAGGTGTTTCGCTTAATGATGAAGTACTGCAAGCCAAGCGTAATAATTTTTTGGCCGCTATACATTTTGATAAAAATAGCATAGGAATTGCCTTTTTAGATGTTTCTACAGGCGAATTTTTAGTATCGGAAGGACAAGCCGATTATATTGATAAATTATTGCAAAATTTCAACCCAAAAGAGGTGCTTTATGCCAAGGAACATAAAAAAATATTTAAAGAAAATTTTGGTGATGATTATTATGCCTTTTTCTTAGATAATTGGGTTTTTCAAGAAGACTATACACAAGAAAAATTACTTAATCATTTTCAAACTACAACACTCAAAGGTTTTGGTATTGAAAACTTAAGCAAAGGACAAATAGCAGCAGGAACAATACTGCATTACCTCAGCGAAACACAGCATAATAAATTAGGACATATTACCAATATAAACCGTATTGCTACCGATAAATACGTATGGCTAGACCGTTTTACAATACGTAATTTAGAGCTTTATTTTTCGGCTAATGTCAATGCTGTTACCTTACTTGATATTATAGATAAAACCATTTCTCCTATGGGAGGAAGACTACTCAAGCGCTGGCTTGCACTTCCGCTAAAAGATAAAAAAGCCATAGATGACCGCTTAGAAATTGTAGCTTTCTTAAAAGAACACAAAGCTGATTTTGACGCATTTATATTTCAGATAAAGCAAATAGGTGATATAGAGCGTTTGGTGTCTAAAATAGCTACACAAAAGGTACATCCGCGCGAGCTTATTCAGCTTAAAAATTCCTTAAAAGCTATTTTACCTATAAAAAAACAAGCTATTGCTAGTGCTAATAAAGCTTTACAACAAATAGGTAGTAGTTTACATGCTTTAGATGAGTTAATAGCTAAAATAGAAACGGTATTAAAAGAAGAAGCTCCAGTAAATATCAACAAAGGAAATGCAATAAACGAAGGTTATAATACAGAACTAGATGAATTGCGAAAAATTGCTTTTTCAGGTAAAGATTATTTGGATAAAATAGTAACGCGAGAACGTGAAATCACAGGGATTCCATCTTTAAAAATAGCCTTTAATAATGTCTTTGGCTACTATCTAGAAGTGCGTAATACGCATAAAGATAAAGTGCCAGAAACATGGGTTCGTAAACAAACATTAGTAAGTGCAGAGCGCTATATTACTGAAGAACTTAAAGAATATGAAACCAAAATACTTGGCGCAGAAGAAAAAATACAGCAAATAGAAAATAGCCTATACCAAGAATTGGTATTGTGGCTTGGTGATTTTATAAAACCGATACAACATAACGCGGCATTAATTGCCAAATTAGATTGTTTGTTGGCTTTTGTTACTTTAGCAAAAACAAATAATTACACGCGACCAATACTTAATGAAACTACTGTTTTGGATATTAAAAACGGGAGGCACCCTGTTATAGAGAAACAACTCCCATTAGGCGAATCATATATTGCTAATGATGTTTTTCTTGATAGTGAAAAACAGCAAATCATTATGATTACAGG
>CAYPAK010000035.1:0-12227 GCA_964408665.1 uncultured Flavobacteriaceae bacterium
ACTAGTTCCTGCAGTGAGTTCCTTTACTTTTCCTAAAAGAAAAGGAGTGCTTGCTTTTCCTTTAATGCCTAGTTTTTGTTCTTCGGCTAAAGCTTTGTTTATAGCGTCATGCATTATATCATAATCAAGTTCTTGATGTTTCGGTATAGGGTTGGCTATAATAGCACCTCCTTTTAGTCCCAAATCCCATTTGGTTTGTAGTAATCTTGCAATTTCTGTTGGATTATTCATTTTATAATTGACCTTAAAGCCACTTTTCTGGGTATAAAATGCAGGAAGTTCTTCGGTTTTATAACCCAAAACAGGAACGCCAAAAGTTTCTAAATATTCGAGCGTGAGTTCTAGGTCAAGTATCGCTTTTATCCCCGCGCAAACTACGGCTACATTGGTATTGGCTAGTTCTTGCAAATCTGCCGATATGTCAAATGTTTGGCTAGCACCGCGATGTACACCACCAATTCCGCCTGTGGCAAAAACACGTATTCCTGCAAGGTCTGCGGCTATCATAGTAGCAGCAACAGTTGTAGCGCCAGTTATTTTTTGAGAGAGTAAATACGGTATATCACGGCGACTTGCTTTAACGACTTTTTCTCCTGATTTTGCCAAAAATTCCATTTCATCGGCGCTAAGTCCTATTTTTATTTTACCGTCTATAAGTGCAATAGTAGCAGGTATAGCACCATTATCACGAACTATTTGTTCTACTTGTAATGCCGTTTCCTTATTTTGAGGATATGGCATTCCGTGCGAAATAATAGTAGATTCCAAAGCAACTATAGGTTTGTTTGTAGCTAATGCTTCTTGTATTTCTGCGGTGATATCTAAGTAGTTTTTCATTTTATTTTAGTTGTTTTTTTATATAATTGGCATTGAGTTCTGGATGAACCGTATTTTTATGCTGCACGGTCATTTTTGCACATTCCATAGCGAATAAAACCGTTTTATCTATGTGGTAATTGTGAAAATCACCATAGATAATTCCTGCCATAAATGCATCTCCAGCACCACTAGTATTCGTAGCGGTTACTTCTCGTGCCGCAAGTTTTTTATAATAGTTTTCAGTACCAAAAGCTACACCTTTATTACCTAAAGTAATAAAAACTTTTTGTACGCCTTTTGTAATGAAATAATTAATCAATTCTTGATAATTTTCTTTTTCTAGTTTAATACCACTTAGCAGTTCTGCCTCTAGCAGATTTACTTTGAGAATATGTAGTTTGCTCAAAATGGTTTTAGCTTTTAGCGCTTTCACACCTGATACGCCATCTAGGGCAAATTTAGCATTTGCATACTGTTTTGTAACGTGTTTCAGTATCGTTTCAGGCATATTGGTATCAAGTATAATATAATTGCTACTTGTTAATGTCTCCGTGTTATTATCAATTAAATCTAGCGGAACATTATCATAAATATCCATTGCAGAAATACCAAGCGCAAGATCATTGTTTTTATCCATTATTGCCATAAAAATGGAACTTTTAGCATTTTTCAAATAAATACTTCCTTTAGTATTTATAGCTGATTCAAGGCAAGATTTTTCTAATTGTTTAGCGAATTCATCATCACCAAAAACAGTTAAAAAATGCGTATCAAAATTCAAAAGGCTAAGATTATGAGCAATATTTCTGCCAACTCCACCAAAAATGGTTTCAAAGCTGCCAATATTGGCATCGTTAAAAATAAGTATATCAGCAGGATAACCTATTAAGTCTACATTTGCAGCACCTATAACACATAATTGAGCTTTGTTTGTCATTGAAAAAAAATAATTAATTCTAATTGTATTACTAATAATTTTGGTAAATTTACAAGATAAAATTAGAACAAATGCAAAAAATTAAAGCAATTTTTAAAGTTGATAAACCTGTTATAGCAATGATACACCTTCAAGCGCTAGCAGGAACACCTAAAAATAATTTAAGTTCAGAAGCAATCATAAAACATGCATTAGATGAGGCTAAAACATATCAAAAAGCAGGAGTAGATGCTTTGATGATAGAAAACATGCACGATGTGCCGTACCTCAAAAATAATGTAGGTCACGAGATAAGTAGTTTGATGGCGATTATAGCTTATTTAATCAAAAAAGAAACCAAATTACCCTTAGGAATACAAATTCTTGCAGGCGCAAATAAAGCAGCGTTAGCTGTTGCAAAAGCGGCAAATTTAGATTTTATACGCGCAGAAGGCTTTGTCTTTGCTCATGTTGCAGACGAAGGACTTATCGAAGCGCAAGCTGCAGAATTGTTGCGTTACCGTAAGCAAATAGGAGCGGAGCAAATAGCTATTTTTACCGATATTAAAAAGAAACACAGTTCGCACCAAATTACAGCCGATGTTTCCTTACTTGATACCGCACTTGCTGCACAGTTTTTTTTGAGTGATGGCGTAATTATTACAGGGAATCACACGGGAGATAATGCAAGTACTACTGATTTAAAAGCATTAAAAGAAAAACTAAACTTCCCAGTCTTTGTAGGATCAGGGCTTACGCTTGATAATTTGGCAGAATATTATCCAATATGCGATGCTATGATTGTAGGATCCTATTTTAAACAAAACGGCTATTGGGAACATGCTATTGATGAAAAACGAGTTGTATTATTTATGAAAAAGATAAATGAACTTAGAAATAATTAACTTATTAATTATAATTTGATATTTTAACTAACTAATAATTAATGAATTAAAAAATAATTTTAAATTCACTTGTATTTTATCTAAATTATGATACTTTTGCAAAAATAATAAAAACACTTAAAGCTATGTATTGGACATTAGAATTAGCATCTTATTTATGTGATGCGCCTTGGCCAGCAAATAAAGACGAATTAGTAGATTACGCAATACGTACAGGAGCTCCATTGGAGGTTGTAGAAAATTTGCAGTCT
This sequence comes from uncultured Flavobacteriaceae bacterium, assembly GCA_964408665.1. GTDB lineage: Bacteria > Bacteroidota > Bacteroidia > Flavobacteriales > Flavobacteriaceae > JALSVQ01. The sequence goes on from CAYPAK010000035.1 coordinate 2,892, forward strand.
ATAGAAGATGAAGGCGATCAGTATGAATCTATTCAAGAAATTTGGCCAGATTACCCAACAGAAGAAGATTATCTTTGGAACGAAGATGAGTATTAGTTTTACTAAAAACTAAAATAACCTTTTAAAACCTCTTTTTAGAGGTTTTTTTTATGCAATAAAATGATAAAATGTGGCATAATGGCAGTAAATTTTTGCTGGCTTGATTTTTGTCTAATTTCTTATAATGATTTACATAAAAAATTGTAAATTGTGCGCCTATTTAAAAGATAATAAAAAATGAATATATTAAATTCTATTATAAAAGTATTTATTGGTGATAAAGCTAAAAAAGACTTAAAAAACATTCAACCTTTAGTAGATAAAATACTTGCTGTAGAGCCAAGAATTAAGAAGTTAAGCAATGACGAGCTTCGAGCAAAAACGGCTGAATTTAAAGCTAAAATAGCAGAAGCTATAGCTGAAAACAACAAAGAAATTAAGCAATTAGAAGAACAAGCAGCAGCAGCATCGCTTGATAAAAGAGAAGCTTTTTATGATAAAATAGATAAAATTAAAGCGAATTCTTACGAAAGAACGGAAGCCGTTTTAAACGAAATATTACCAGAAGCTTTTGCTGTAATGAAAGATACCGCAAGGCGTTTTACTACCAATGAAAAAGTAATAGTTACTGCTAATGCTTTTGATAGAGAAATATCAGGAATAAAAAACAATGTAGTTCTTGATGGCGACAAAGCTATTTGGTATAATAAATGGGATGCCGAAGGTAAAGAAATCGTTTGGGATATGATTCACTACGATGTGCAGCTTATTGGAGGTATTGCATTGCATCAAGGTAAAATTGCCGAAATGATGACAGGAGAGGGTAAGACCTTAGTGGCAACACTTCCTGTTTACCTAAATGCATTAACTGGAAACGGTGTGCATTTGGTTACGGTTAATGATTATTTAGCAAAACGTGATGCCGCTTGGATGGCGCCAATCTTTGAATTTCACGGACTTCGTGTAGATTGTATAGACCATCATCAACCCAATTCTGATGCAAGACGTAAGGCGTATCAAGCAGATATTACTTATGGTACTAATAATGAATTTGGTTTTGATTACCTAAGAGACAATATGGCGCATTCGCCAGAAGAATTAGTGCAAAAACCGCATAACTATGCCATAGTAGATGAGGTGGATTCAGTATTGATAGATGATGCGCGTACACCATTGATTATATCTGGAGCCGTTCCTCAAGGAGATGTGCATGAGTTTGATATGCTTAAACCAGCCATAAGTACTATGGTAGGTATTCAAAATAAACATTTAATAAGCGTTTTCTCAGAAGCTAAAAAATTAATTGCCGATGGTGACGATAAAAATGGTGGCTTCAAACTATTGCAAGTTTACCGTGGAATGCCAAAAAATAAAGCATTAATTAAATTTTTAAGTCAAGAAGGAATAAAACAATTACTTCAAAAGACCGAAAATTATTATATGCAAGACAACAGCAAAGAAATGAAAGTTGTTGATCAAGATTTGTACTATGTTATAGAAGAAAAAAATAATAATATAGAACTTACCGAAAAAGGAGGCGATTTCTTAGCAAAAGAACATAATGATAATGACTTCTTTGTACTTCCTGAAATAGGTATGGAAGTATCGCGCATAGAAAATGCAAACTTAGAACCTGCAGAAGCAGCCAAGCAAAAAGAAGAATTATTTAGAGAATATAGCGTAAAAACAGAACGCATACATACACTAAACCAGCTGTTAAAAGCATATACTATGTTTGAAAAAGATGTAGAATATGTGGTTATGGATGGCGAAATTCTTATTGTAGATGAGCAAACAGGTCGTATAATGGACGGTCGTCGTTATTCTGACGGATTGCACCAAGCATTAGAAGCCAAAGAAAATGTAAAAATTAAAGATGCTACACAAACCTATGCAACTATAACGCTACAAAACTACTTTAGAATGTATAGCAAACTGTCAGGTATGACAGGAACAGCAGTTACAGAAGAAGGAGAATTTTATGAAATTTATAAGCTAGAAGTAGTACAAATACCTACTAACCGTCCATTATTAAGAGATGATAGAGAAGATTTAATCTTTAAAACTACAAGAGAAAAATATAATGCTGTAATAGACGAAGTTGCTAAGCTCGTTCAGCAAAAAAGACCAGTTTTGGTAGGTACTACTTCGGTAGAGATCTCAGAGTTGCTTTCTAAAATGCTTGGTATGCGTAAAATTAAGCATAATGTATTAAATGCCAAAATGCACCAAAAAGAAGCCGATATTGTTGCCGAAGCAGGAAATCCAGGAGTAGTAACCATTGCTACAAATATGGCAGGTCGTGGTACAGATATTAAGTTGTCTGATGAAGTGAAAGCGGCAGGTGGTTTAGCTATTATTGGTACCGAAAGACATGATTCTAGACGTGTAGATAGACAGCTTCGTGGTCGTGCAGGTCGTCAAGGAGATCCTGGGTCTTCACAATTTTATGTGGCTTTAGATGATAAATTAATGCGTCTATTTGGTTCTGAAAAAATAGCCAAAATGATGGATAGAATGGGGCTTGAAGAAGGCGAAGTGATTCAGCATAGCTGGATTTCTAAATCTATAGAGCGCGCTCAGAAAAAAGTAGAAGAAAATAACTTTGGTATTCGTAAGCGTTTACTAGAATATGATGATGTAATGAATGCACAGCGTGAAGTAGTTTACAAAAAACGCCGTCATGCACTTCACGGAAACCGTTTGAAAGTAGATATTACCAATATGATAGATGCTACGGTAGAACGTATTGTATTAAATACTAAACCAACTAATGATTTCAAAAACTTTGAATATAGCTTAATTACTATTTTTGCTATGGATTCGCCTTTTAGTGAAAAAGAATTTGAAAGTAAAAATGAAAATGATTTAATAGATGAATTATACAAAATAGTTTTAGATCATTATGAAGCTAAAGTAAAACAAAGCGCTACACGTGTTTATCCTGTGGTGAAAAATGTTTACGAAGACCAATCTAATACGTATGAGCGTATTGTAGTACCATTTTCTGATGGTGTAAAAACACTTAACGTAGTTACTAACCTTAAAGATGCTTATGAATCTCAAGGAGAAACATTGATAACCGATTTTGAAAAAAATATTACACTTGCATTAGTTGATGACGCTTGGAAAGAGCATCTTCGTGAAATGGATAATTTAAAACAATCGGTGCAATTAGCCGTTCATGAACAGAAAGATCCATTATTAATTTATAAACTAGAAGCCTTTAATTTGTTTAAAGACATGCTAGATAAAATAAGTAGTGATGTGATTTCATTCCTATTTAAAGGAGAAATTCCTCAAGAACAAAAAGTTACCAAAGCTGCTACTATAAATATACCTAAACCAAGTAAATATAAAGAATCTCGTGCCGATGATATTCAAGATATGGAAAGTAGAGCTGCTCAAAACCGTGAAGCAGGACAAACACAGCAACAGCAAGTTACAGAAACTATAGTGCGTACAGAACGCAAAATTGGTAGAAATGAGCGTGTTACTATAAAACATATAAGTAATGGTGAGGAGCGTACCGTAAAGTATAAACAAGCGATTCCGCTTATAGAACAAGGAAGTTGGGTTTTGTTAGACAGCTAATTACGATGAATTAGAATAAAAAAGAGCTTAAAATTAATTTTTAAGCTCTTTTTTTTTTATTAACTGATATATATCATATTTTATTAAATTAATTGCTTATATATTTGCCATATCAAAGTAAAATACAAAATAGTATTTTAGTTTAAAGATTTTTAGTTTTTTAGTTAGATTAATATCCAGAGTTTGCATCTTGTGAGCTCTGGTTATTTAGTTATAATGGTATAATAGTTTTATTTCTATAATAAAACAGTTAACTTTGCCTTTATGACAAGAGTTATCATAATAGGAGCAGGAAATGTAGCATTTCATTTAACTAAAGCCATTAAAGCCTTAGATAGAGTTTCATTAGTGCAAGTTTATAACCGTTCTAAAGAAGTATTTAAGCAAGCCTTATATACTGATTTAGCAACGACAACACAATTTAATGAATTACTTGATGCTGATTTATATATTATTGCTATTTCAGATAATAGTATCACAGCTGTTTCAGAAAAATTACCTAAAGATAAACTGGTAGTACACACATCAGGAAGTATGCCTATGACTGCTATCTCTCAGCAAAAACGTGGCGTTTTTTATCCATTACAAAGCTTTTCTAAGGCTAAAGATGTTGATTTTAAAGAAATACCCTTTTGTTTAGAAGCGCGTAATGCAACTGATTTAAAACTATTAGAAGAATTAGCAAAAGCACTTAGTGATAAGGTCTATTTAATTAATTCGGAACAGCGAAAATCATTACATGTAGCCGCTGTTTTTGTTAATAATTTTGCCAATCATATGTTTTATCAAGCAGCAGAATTATGCAAAAATTACAATGTTCCTTTTGAAATATTAAAACCATTGATACAAGAAACGGTAGCAAAACTAGACGAACTAAGTCCAAGTGAAGCGCAAACAGGCCCTGCGCTTCGTAATGATACCAAAACGTTAGCAGCACATTTGGAGTTATTAAACCAAAACCAACAAGAAATTTACAATAGCATAAGCAAATCAATACAAGAAAATCATGGAAAAAAGTTATAAAGAATTATTAGTTAATATTACTACGTTTATTTTTGATGTAGATGGCGTACTCACCGATGGAACAGTTACCTTGTTTCCTAATGGCGAAATGTCACGTACTATGAATATAAAAGATGGTTACGCTATGAAAACTGCTATAGACAAAGGCTTTAATGTTTGTATAATCTCTGGAGGAACAAGCGAAAGTGTACGTACAAGACTTAATAAATTAGGCGTAGCAGATGTGTATCTTGGAGCACATAATAAAATAGAACAACTAGAAGATTATTTAACTAAAAATACTATTTCAGCAGCAAATTGCCTTTATATGGGCGATGATATTCCAGATGTGCCTGTTATGAAAAAAGTACTACTGCCAACTTGTCCTAATGATGCTGTTTGGGAAGTGCAGGAAGTAGCAAAATACATCTCAAATATAGCAGGAGGGAAGGGCTGCGTACGTGACGTTATAGAGCAAGTACTCAAAGTGAAAGGTAAATGGAATGCTGATTTTGATGCAAAATATTTTTAAGATGAAAGCATATTATATTGTTTTTTTACTATTGTTTTTTTCGTGTAATGAAAAAACTAAAATAAAAGCTGTTGAAAATCTAAAAAAAGATACTATTTCAGTAGTAAAAGAAGTAAAAAAAGTATTTAAAAAAGTTAGAAAAAAATCTGCATTAGAACTAAAACTTATAAAACAAGGTTTAGTAAATTTACAAGAATTAGACAGTACCATCCAAGTAAAACTAATGTATGCTACCCCCGATAATTTTGTAGGAGTAAATATGTATGGCGATTTTGATCAGGCTTATTTGTACCCCAATCCTGCTAAAAAAGTAGTCCAAGCACAGCGCGCTTTAAAAGCAATAGACAGCAGTTATTCATTAATTATCTATGATGCGGTACGACCACTACACATACAGCAAAAAATGTGGGATGCCTTAAAAATTCCTTTTAAAGAAAAAATAAAATTTCTATCAAATCCCAAAAATGGTTCAATACATAATTATGGCTCTGCGGTAGATATAAGTATTACAAAAAACGGTAAACCTTTAGATATGGGGACGCCTTATGATTATTTGGGTAAATTAGCCTATCCAAGACTAGAAAAACAGTTATTAAAAACAGGAAAACTTACCGAGAAACAGGTAGCAAATAGAAAATTGCTACGCAAAGTAATGTTTGGATCAGGTTTTACAGGGATAACTACCGAATGGTGGCATTTTAACAGTTTAAAACGCCGCGATGCCAAGCAAAAATATAAAGTTATACCATAAATACAATATAATATTTTGGCTATAAACCGCAATTACGTACATTTGTTTTTATGTTAAAACAGTTTGAAATACATATAGATAAATCGCTAGGTTTTCTAAGAGGGAAAAAGCTATTATTAGCTATTTCTGGAGGAAAAGACAGTGTAGTTTTAGCAACATTATTACAAAAACTAGCATTTGATTTTGCTTTTGCACATTGCAATTTTCAGTTGCGTGGTAAAGACAGCGATGCAGATGAAAGTTTTGTGCGAGAATATGCAGCAAAAAACAGTATTCCTGTTTTTGTAAAACGCTTTAATACCAAAGCATACGCAGATAATAACGGTATTTCTATACAAATGGCAGCACGAGACTTGCGCTATGATTGGTTTGAAAAAATACGTATAGAAAATAGCTATGATTACATACTTACGGCACATCATGCTGATGATGTTTTAGAAACGTTTTTATTAAATGTAATACGAGGTACAGGCTTAAAGGGTTTGACAGGAATTGCCTTAAAAAACGGTTTTGTAGTGCGTCCATTATTACCTTTCGCAAGGACGGAAATAGACGCATATTGTAAAGAGAAAAAGATATCTTGGCGCGAAGATTTGAGTAATGCAAGTACTAAGTATAGCAGAAATAAGCTAAGACATCAAGTTATTCCTGTTTTAAAAGAATTGAATCCTAACTTGCTAAGTTCATTTGAAACTACATTAAAGCATTTAGCATCAAGTGAAGCAATAGTCAAAGATGTAGTAAATACTATAAAAAACGATATGAAATATTGTTTGCATCAAGATGAAAAAACAGTATTTGTAATAGAAAACTGGCTGAAATTGGCCAATTATAAGGCTATTTTTTATGAATTAATACAAGGCTATGGTTTTAGCGATTGGAAAGCTATTTTTACGCTTTTTGAAGCGCAAAGTGGTAAAGTAATACAAAGTGAAAAATACCGTTTACTTAAAGATAGGGATGTGTTAATTTTAACAGCAAATACATTAACAGCAAATATAGAAAAACAAATTTCTACTGCTGAAGGGAATATTTCATTTGCAGACTTTAGCTTAAAATTAGAAAAAGTTACCGAAATAGATAGCGATAATATGAAGAATGTCGCTTTTATTGATAAAAAAATGTTAAAATTTCCTTTAAATGTAAGAACTTGGCAAAAAGGCGACTATTTTTACCCATTGGGAATGCAAGGGAAGAAGAAGTTGAGCAAATTTTTTAAAGACGAAAAACTGTCTTTATTTGAAAAAGAAAAAATAAAAGTATTACTTTCGGAAAATAAAATCGTTTGGGTGTTGGGTAAACGCTTAGATAATCGTTTTAAAGTTGGAACTAATACCAAAGAAATATTAAAAATAACAATTAAGTCATAAAATTAAAGATGAAAAAACTAATCCTATTATTTATAGCACTATTCAGTTTTGCAGCATTTGCACAGCAAAACCCAGTAAAATTCAATACAGAAGTAAAAAAAATATCCAATACAGAATATGATTTAATTATTAATTTTGAATTAGAAGATGAATGGCATTTGTACTCGCAACATTCAGACCCAAACGGTTCTCAAGCAGCAAAACTAACGTTTAAAGATGCAGGAAAAAAGTATGAATTAGTGGGAGAAGCAAAAGAAGCAGACACACATAAAGCCTTTAATGATATTTTTGAAGTAGAAGAAACGTTCTTTACTGAAGACGGACAAATTACGCAACGTATAAAACTATTAGACCCAAAAACCAAACAAATAGACTTAGACTTTTTCTATCAAGTGTGTAAAGAATCGTGTATATCGCATACGGAAAACTTAAGTTTTAGCCTTACAGGCGAAAAAACGGTAAAAACAACAGTAGAATTATCTGCAGACGATAAAAAAAAAAGTAAGGCATTACTACTAGATATCGTTAATAAAGACGATTACTTAAAAGATACTAAAAAAGACACTACAACAGTAGCTACTGATAAAAAGAAATCATTATTTCAGCTATTTTTGTTAGGTTTTCTAGGCGGATTAATTGCGCTACTAACACCTTGTGTATTCCCTATGATACCACTTACGGTTTCGTTTTTTACCAAGCAAGGAGGCGATAAAAAGAAAGGATTATTCAATGCTTTTTTATACGGATTTTTCATTGTGCTTATTTACTTATTATTGAGTTTGCCTTTTCATTTAATGGATTCATTAGACCCAGAAATATTAAATAATATTGCAACCAATGTATATCTTAATGTATTCTTTTTTGTAATATTTATAGTCTTTGCCCTATCCTTTTTTGGTTATTACGAACTGCAATTACCACAATCTTGGGGAAATAAAATGGACAATGCATCTAATGCAGGCGGAATACTTGGTATTTTCTTTATGGCATTAACCTTAGCCATAGTTTCCTTTTCTTGTACAGGACCTGTTTTGGGTTCGTTACTAGCAGGCTCACTTACCGCAACAGGAGGTGCAACGCAGCTTACCATTGGTATGTTAGGATTCGGTATCGCTTTGGCATTGCCATTTGTACTGTTTGCTATTTTTCCAAACTGGTTGCAATCTTTACCACGTTCTGGCGGTTGGATGACCACAGTAAAAGTAGTTTTAGGATTTCTAGAAGTTGCTTTTGCCTTGAAATTTTTATCAAATGCTGATTTAGTATCACATTGGGGCTTGTTACCACGAGTATTATTTATAGTACTTTGGATAGTTATATTCTTAGCAATGGCATTGTATTTATTTGGCTTTATTAAGTTTCCACACGACCCAGCAAAACCAAAAATATCAAAACCACGTTTTGGCTTAGGGTTAATTAATTTAGCCTTTGTAGCGTATTTAGGTTTAGGATTAGCAGGAATAATACGTATGCCTTTACTAGCAGGATTATTACCACCGATGCAAGTAGAAAATCTAACTATTTTTCACGATTATGACACCGCTAAAGCCTTTGCCTTAAAAAATAACAAACCGATGTTACTTGATTTTACAGGATATGCTTGCCAAAACTGTAGAAGAATGGAAGAAAAAGTTTGGGTAGATGCTAAGGTTAATAACCATTTAGCTAATGATTATGTAGTGGTTTCACTTTATGTAGATGATAAAGCCGTACTTCCTAAAGAAGCGCAATTTCAGTTTTTAAAAGAAAACGGTTATGTAAAACAAATAAAAACTGTAGGAGACAAGTGGTCTACATTTCAATCGTTAAACTTTAATTCGGTATCGCAACCATATTATGTATTGCTAGCACCAGAAGGCGATTTAATGCTTAATAAACCACAAGCAGTTACCGATGCTGTTACGTATGAAAAATGGTTAGCCGATGGCTTGAAGTTTTTTAAAGAGTAAGCACTTTAATCATCGCAAGTAGTAAGTTGAATATTTTTTTAGCAGAGAGAATAGTTAAGTCTTAATATATATCAAAAAGAAAACAGCCTCAATTTTTAC
>CAYPAK010000036.1:0-9972 GCA_964408665.1 uncultured Flavobacteriaceae bacterium
CTGTGCTATAATTAAATTTCTAAATTGAAAATTGACAAACTAATTTTATTTACTACTTAATTTTAGGAGTTTAGCATATAATTACCTAAACAACAAAAGCGCATCAGAACTTAATCTGACACGCTTTCTACCTAAACTAAATTATAGTTTTATTAATTAAAATTTACATTACCCGGAATTATCCCTGTAGCAACTGTGTTTCGTACAGATGTATTACTTAAATCTATAACATGTAGTGTTCCTTCACTTGCAAAATCGCCTGCATCGGTAGCATATAATTTTCTGTTATGAACAGCCATATTATAATAATTTCCATTGAAAATTGGCGCCATAGGAAGCATTGTAGCATTTGTGTTTACTTTATAAACACCTCCTGTAAGTGCATAATACATCTCTCCCATTGGCTTATCTAAAGTAAGATGTGACGGATGATTTCCTAAAGTAAAATCAAAGTTACTAACCACAGCATCTGTTGTCGTATTTATTTTGTACAAACTAGCTATAGTTTCTGTTCCTGCCCAAGCTGGTGTACCACCACAAAGCACCCAAATCATATTATTAGCATCTAAAACGATACTGTTTGGTACATCACCAACTGTTATCGTTGTACTAACCGCATCTGTAGCGCTATCTAATACCGATATTATATTGTTTTGACCATAAGCACCTTGGTGTGCTATGTACACTTTATCATTGTAACTTACCATTTTTTCGGGACCTAAATCCACAGGAATAGTACTTGTAACGGTGTTAGTAGTCAAATCTACAACAGCTATAAAATCATCGGTTGCATCAAAAGCATTACCCCAACAAGACACGTATCCTTTTGTAGCGCTTGCTGCTATAAAATAGCGTGGATTTTCTAAATCTGCTGTGATTTCTGCTACTTTTTCCATAGTATAACGGTTTGCTACTACTACTTTGTGTGCGTTATTTACTACGATATACGCGTTATCACCTTCAAAACTGATAGATTGTACAATATTTCCTAAGTCTTCTCCTCCATTTACCGTTTTATACACGTTTTGTTCTACGGTAGCTAAATCGTAAGAAACATAGGTTAATGTTCCCGTTCCATTCATAAAAGGGCCTTCGTTACAGACAAAAAGTCCGTCTTCATAAGCACCTAATGGTTCTGGTGGATTTACCGTATTATCAGTACATGAAGTAAATAGTAAAGATGCTCCAAAAAGCAATCCAAAAATTTTAGTAATTGTTTTCATTTTTATTCTTATTTAATTGTTTAAAATTGGGGTTATATATAAATTGTATTTTAAAATTTCGAAGTGGCATTGGTCTATCGGCGTATGCCATATAATTGGTATTGAAAATATTATTAAGCATAAAAGACAATTGCATTTCTTTAGTAAACTGGTATTGTGCTTCTAAATTATTTAACAAATAGGCATTAAGTTGTTGCGTATTAGAAGTAGTTATAAAAACACTTCCTGTATAAAGCGTATTTAATGACAAATCTATTTTATCATTAATGTTATAAACTAAGTTAAATCTACTTTGATGAAGTGGCACGTAGGTAAGTTGTTTCATCAAAGCTAAATCTACTGCTTTGGTATAGGTATAATTAAACTGAAAACGCCATTTATACAAGTTATAATTAGCATAAATAGTAACACCCTTATTTGCGGTTTCTTTTACATTGACAGGCGACCAAATAGCACCTGAAGTAGGCTGCCATTTTATTAAATTATTAGTCCTAATATAAAAAGGATTTATAGCTAAATTAAATTTATTTTTGGTATAAGCCAAATGTAAGTCAGCATTAAAGCTGTGTTCTGGTTCTAAATTTGGGTTTCCTCCTGGGTTCCAAAACAAATCATTAGCAGTAGGCAAACGGTAATTGCTTGCTAATGTACCTTCTAATTTAAAGTCATTAGCCAAGTGAAAATCTGTTTTTAATTGAAAAACCAAAGGTACTTTATATTGTGAAGAAAAATCTTGCTGTATTGTAGCTATTATACTATTATCATTGGCTAATTGTTTCTTGTACCTCACTTTTGTTTTAACTAAATTTACAGTAGAATAAGCAATATTATCGCCTTCTGCTTGCGTGTTTTCATTAGCTAAAGCTAAAGCTAATTCATCTTTGTTTTCAAATTTAAAAATAGGCTTATAACTTATTGTTTTTACTGTTGCCTGATGCTTAGAATACAAGTCAAAATCTTTATCATATTGATAATTACTTGTTTCTTTTTTAACTGCAAATTGTAGCCTATGAGAAAACTGTTTTTTTTCGTATTGCCAATTTAACAATGCTACGGTATTCCCTAAATCCAAATGTGCATTATTAGTAGAAGATAGTGTTCTTGCCGTATTTCTATTGGTAAACATATGCAGTATTTGCATTTTTACAATATGTGATTTGTTCCATTTATAAGCTAATGTTCCTGCAATATTTTGAGTAGTATAATCAGCATTATCATTTTTTAATGAGGTCTTATAATACTTATAATCATTAGCTGATTTAATTGCCGAATAAGCCAATGAGCTATACCAACTTTCTGTAGCATATTTTCCTCTTACAAAGGTGTCTATGGTATTAAAACTGCCGTAAGAAACTGCCATAATACTGCTTTTTGTATCTTTAAAAGCAATATTTTCATTCATTGAAACCACTCCTCCAATAGCGCCATCTAGCATTTTATCGGTCGAAGCACTCAATGAAATATAATCACTATTCGTACTTCGTAAGGTGCTAAAATCAGTTTGACCGTTTAGACTAGAATTAATAGCTACATCATTCCAATATACCGAAGTATGTGAAGCATCCGTGCCACGATAAGCGATTGTACTCAAACTACCACTTCCATATTGTTTGAAGAAAAAACCACGATTAACAAAAGCTGTAGCTATATTTTTTGCTTTAATAATAGGATAATATTTTTTTACTAATATACGTGCAGGACAAGACAGTTTTATAACAACTCCTTTAATATGAATACTATCTGAAGTTACGGCAAGACTATCTGTTTGTGACCAAAGCATTGGCACAAAGCTGTATATAACGGTATATATTATCCATTTTTTCATAATAACAATAGCTTTTCCTCCGAAAGCGTCTTGAAAATAATTTATCTTTTGGCAGGTCTCCTGACTTGTTTGCTAGTGCTTACCTTCTCATACAAAAGTACAATGGTTGTAGTTGTGCTAGTTTTATATCAAACTTACAGTTGCGGGGACAGTTCTTGATTTTCACAAAATTCCCTTTTCATTCGTTATTATACGAAACCAAATTCAAGACAAAGGTACGGAATATATTTTGACTAATTCAAATTCTTTTTTAGCCTAAAAAATAGTACTTTTGTTTATTATAATTAAAATTACAATAATGGATTTAATAAGCAAAGCAACAGGATTTTCTAAATGGACTAAAGCTGAAAAAATACAATGGTTAATGACTAATCATTTTGATAATGATAATCAAGCCAAAAAAACACTGTCGCAATATTGGTATGATGATGTTAAACTCCAAAAACTCCACGATGAATTTACCGAAAACACCATTAGTAATTTTGTACTTCCTTATAGCGTTGCGCCTAATTTTGTAATAAACGGCAAGCAATATACCGTTCCTATGGTTATAGAAGAAAGTTCTGTGGTTGCTGCTGCATCACTTGTAGCAAAATTTTGGGCAAACAAAGGCGGTTTTAAAACTACTGTTTTAGACACGCAAAAAATAGGGCAGGTACACTTTATGTACCAAGGCGATAAAAATGAATTGCAAAGCTATTTTGAAACTAAAAAAGAAGCACTATTAGAAGCTGTAGCCGATATTACGGCTAATATGCGCAAACGTGGTGGCGGAATCCGTAACATTGAACTTCGCGATAAAACAGCAGATTTAGCTAATTATTACCAGCTCCATGTTACCTTTGAAACAGTAGATTCTATGGGTGCTAATTTCATTAATTCTTGCCTTGAAGCTATTGCTAAAGTCTTTAAAAAAGAAGATATCAATATTGTAATGAGCATTTTATCTAATTATGTACCGCAATGTGTGGTTCGTGCCGAAGTAAGCTGTAAAGTAAGCGAACTTTATGAAGATAATGCAGCACATTATGCACAAAAATTCAAGCAAGCCCTTGATATTGCTAATGCTGAAGTACACCGTGCAGTAACCCACAATAAAGGGATAATGAATGGTATAGACGCCATAGTTCTTGCCACAGGAAATGATTTTAGAGCAGTAGAAGCTGGAGCGCACGCCTATGCCGCACGCTCAGGAAAATACCAAAGTCTTTCGGGATGTGAAATCAAGGATGGAATTTTTAAATTTTGGTTAGAATTACCTTTAGCGCTAGGAACGGTTGGTGGTTTGACCAAAATACATCCAATGGCAAAATTCTCCTTAGATTTATTAGACAGACCAAGTGCCAAAGAATTGATGCAAATAGTTGCTGCCGTAGGTTTATCACAAAATTTTGCTGCCTTACGAGCGCTAACCACTACTGGCATACAACACGGTCATATGAAAATGCACTTGAAAAACATTTTGACACAGTTACAAGCCAATGATAACGAAAAAGAGACTCTTGTTACTTATTTTAAAGATAGAACGGTATCGCACGCTGCGGTTGCTACTGCTTACGAAGCATTAAAAAACGGAACATTATAGCAAAAACAAAAACATACCGAAGTAATGGAAAGCTGCTTATAAGCGGCGAATATGTAGTCTTAGACGGTGCTAAAGCACTGGCTATTCCTACGCGCTTTGGTCAAGAATTTTTAGTTCAAAAAACTACAGACAAACCGTTAATATGGCAAAGTCATACCGTAACAAATCAGTTGTGGTTTGAAGCTGTTTTTTGTAATAAAACATTAGAAGTAATTAGCTATAACGATTTAAAAATAGCGAAAACACTACAAAGCATACTGCAAAAGGCAAAAGCAATGAAGCCTGATTTTGATTTTAGTGCAAAAATTAGAACCAATTTAGAATTTCCTAGAAATTGGGGTTTGGGAAGCTCTTCTACACTAATAAATAATATAGCACAATGGATAAATATTAATGCTTTTGAATTGCTAAACGCTTTTGGAGGAAGTGGCTACGATATTGCCTGTGCACAATACAATGAATCTATTTTTTATCAATTAGAAGAAAAAACACCTTTGGTGAGCAAAGCTAACTTTAAGCCATCATTTGCTAAACAACTTTTCTTTGTGTATCGCAACCAAAAACAAGATAGTAAAGCAGGAATAAAACAATACCGCGAGCTTAAAAAAGATACTATTTTAATTAATGATATATCAGCACTAAGCCTTGAACTTGCTAAAAGCAATTCATTAACTGATTTTGATTATTTACTAAAGCAACACGAAAGTATTATTGGTAATTTACTAAACACTAAACCTGTACAACAAGAATTATTTAAAGACTATTTTGGACAATTAAAAAGCCTTGGTGCTTGGGGTGGCGATTTTATGCTAGCCACAGGAAACGATGATACTATCGCCTATTTTAAAGCAAAAGGTTATGATACTGTTATTGCTTTTAATGATATGATTTTATAATCTTATTTCCTAAAGCAAAGCGGTCATTTATCTTATATCTTTTGTAAAATAACACATATTTTACAAAACTTCTAATTTTGCAAAGCGCAATAATAACTTTTTGATTCCACCTTTTTCAAAATTAATTTCTGCCTTAGCATCAGCACCTTTTCCTTCTATTTTTAATACCGTTCCTAAGCCAAAACGAACATGCTTTACTTTACTTCCTGCTACAAGGCTAGCATCAAAAAGATTGGTTTTGGCAGAAGTACCACTTGCAGGTTTTATTTTACGTAGTTTACGCGCTTGTATACTTGTAAAAGTGGGTGGTTTTGCTGCAACAGGTTTCTTCAAACGAAATTTAGATTTATCTACCTCATCACCAAACAACGAAGCATCAAGCATTGGGTTATATCGTCCTTGTTCTTTTGGTGTGAGATATTCTAGATACTCATCGGCTATTTCTTCTATAAAACGACTTGGCTCAGCATCGGTCAACTTACCCCAACGGTAACGTGATAAAGCATACGTAAGCATCGCTTGTTTCTCTGCACGTGTAAGTGCTACATAAAACAAACGGCGTTCTTCCTCTAAATCTTCACGAGTATTCATACTCATAGCACTTGGAAACAAATCTTCTTCTAAGCCCACAATATACACGTAGGGAAACTCTAATCCCTTGGACAAATGTATCGTCATCAAAGAGACACGGTCATCATCTCCTGTGTCTTTATCTAAGTCTGTAGCAAGTGCCACATCTTCCATAAACTCCTCTAGCTTACCTTGCATTTCAGGAATTTCTTCTTGACCAACTACAAAATCTTTAAGCCCATTGAGGAGTTCTTCTATATTTTGCATTTTGCCCAAGCCCTCAGGTGTAGCGTCTTTTTTCATTTCTACCAAAAGCCCTGTATGTTTAATCACATGCTCAGTAATAGCAAAGGCATCATAATTTTTATTTAAAGCCTGAAAACTTTTAATTAATGTTACAAATTGGTTAATTCTATTACGTGTTCCTGCATTAATATTTAAATTAATGGTATGTATTTTAGTAAGAATTTCAAAAATACTAACATTATAATCATTAGCTGCAACGATAAGCTTTGCCATTGTAGTTTGCCCTATTCCACGTGCTGGATAATTAATAACTCGTTTAAGCGCTTCTTCGTCTTTGGGGTTAATGATTAAACGCAAATAAGCTAATACGTCTTTGATTTCTTTACGCTGATAAAAAGATAAACCACCATAAATACGGTACGGAATATCTTTCTTACGCAAAGCATCTTCCATAGCACGTGATTGTGCATTAGTTCTATACAAAATGGCAAAAGCACTATTAGGCAGTTGATTTTGCATTTTGGTTTCAAAAATCTGGCTGATTACATAACGGCCTTCTTCGGCATCGGTCATAGTGCGTGCCACTTTTATTTTTTCTCCAGGGTCGTTTGCCGTCCAAATTACTTTTTCTAGTTTGGTTTTATTCTTATCAATTACTGAGTTTGCTGCTTCTACAATATTGGATGTAGAACGGTAGTTTTGTTCTAATTTAAATGTAGCTACATCACTATAATCTTTTTGAAAATTTAAAATATTAGAAATATTAGCCCCACGGAATGCGTAGATACTTTGCGAATCATCACCAACAACACATATATTCTGAAAACGGTCTGCCAAAGCACGCACAATAAGATACTGCGAGTGATTGGTGTCTTGATACTCATCTACCATTATATACCGAAAACGATCTTGATATTTGGCTAATACTCTTGGAAAACGGGTTAACAGCTCATTGGTTCGCAATAATAAATCATCAAAATCCATAGCGCCAGCTTTGAAACACCTGTTTACATAAGCTTGGTATATTTGCCCCATTCTTGGCTTTTTTGACATAGCATCTGCCTCTTGGAGTTCATAATTTTTTTTGTACGCGTGAACGGTTATCAGGTTATTTTTGTATGACGAAATACGGTTAAGTACTTGTTTGGTTTTATAAACATCTTTATCAAGTCCCATTTCTTTGATAATACTCGTGATAAGCCTTTGGGAGTCTTGGGAATCATAAATAGTAAAATTGCTAGGAAAACCCAATTTATCACTTTCTATACGAAGTATTTTGGCAAATACAGAGTGAAAAGTTCCCATCCATAGATTACGTGCCTCGCTAGCACCAACATACTGTGCAATACGAGCTTTCATTTCACGAGCTGCTTTGTTGGTAAAGGTAAGCGACAAGATATTAAACGGATCTACACCGAGTTGTATTAAGCGGGCTATACGCAAGGTAAGCACACGTGTTTTACCAGAGCCTGCTCCTGCTATGATAAGCATAGCTCCATCTTTGTGCAATACGGCTTCACGTTGTGGTTCATTAAGTTGTGCTAAAAGGGCTTCATTATCCATAGTTCAAAAATACCAAAAATTTCTTTTTGTACTATTAATTCATAAAATACTTATAAACAAAAAGCCCACGCAATGCGTAGGCTTTTCTAGATAATTTAGTTTTTTAGTTCAATTATCTTTAATTATAATACGGTGTAAGTATAAGAAACTGCACCTGTACCTGCATCTGTTGTTTTAGTAAACGTCATAGCATCTTGATCATGTGTAATAGTAGTATTAAAAACTCTATTGGTACCATCTGGTTCTACAACAATTATAGTTACAGTTACATCTGCTGTAAATGCAAATTCATTAATATAATAATAGTATAAACCATCTGCTTCTGTTTCTGGAAAATCTACAATTTCCGGATTATTTGATGTATAAGCTCCATCTATAGTAGTACCTGTATTATCAGCTCCTGTTTTAATTTTAGGATCTAAATCATGAGTAGTACTTCCATTCTCCCATTTTAGTATAAAACGTACATTTCCTGGGTTTGCAGCATAAGGCACAATTACAGAAGTGTTTTTTCTATCCATATCTATAGCTACAGATTCACCGTTAGATGCTATAGCATTTAAAACCGCTGTATGAGCTGCTCCAGAAGTACTCACATCTACAGATGCTAATACTGCAGAAGTAGATCCTGCAGCAATAGTAGCTTGCATAGGAGTTCCGTCCACTGTATAACTTAGTAATACATCATTAGCAAAAGCTGCTGTGAAATTTACAGTTATATCATACGGTGTTGCGCTCATTGCTACAGTGTTTTCTGCAGTAGCAAAATACGCTTTTTTAGCTGTTACTCCTCCATTAGGCGCTTCATATTCGTCTTGGTAGCACGAAGTAAAGGTAAGACCTACTACGGCTAATAACATTAATATTTTTTTCATAATTCTTTAATTTTTATTTTAGGTTAAATGATAATCTTGCAAATACATAACGACCGTTCATTCCAAACTGAGATGTTCTTCTTGAGAAAATAAACTGTCTTCCGTAGTTAGATGCTGCAGGCACTTCGTCTGGATATACATCTAACAAGTTGTTTGCTCCAAAAGTAAATGTAGTACTTTTTCCATATTTATATCCTATAGAAAGGTCTGTAATTACTTTACCAGCATATACAGTATGGTGTGGGTCTGGATCTGTTACGTCTCCAAAGTATGCGTTACGCAACATAAAGTTCCACTTCCCTTTGCTGTAAGTATGCGTTAAGTTCCATTTTGTAGCAGGCATTGCTTTTGTTAAGAAATAGTATTGTCTTTCTCCAAATACAGTACTTTCTTGTCCTACTAATTTATCAGTAACATGAACTGCTCCTACCGTATCTACTTTAGAGGTAGTAAAAGAGAAGTCATTATGCAAACTTGCACCATTAGCAAATTTCATTTTATGAGAAATTACTAAATCAATACCTTTATTATTAGTATTAACCGCATTCATTAAGAATTTTGCTTTATTAGCTCCTGCATCATTAAAGATACCTTCTAGCTCACTACCATCGTGTGGGTTAGCAAAGTTACCTGTAAGTACTACTCTATCATAAACTGTTACGTTATATGCATCTAAAGTTACTGTAAAGCTTTTTATTTTAGCTGTAAAACCTATACTTGCATTGTTAGCACGTTCTTGTCTTAATTTGTCTATACCTAAAAGGCTTGCAATTCTACTGTTATTAGCAAAAGTACCTACTTCATAAGGAACTCCAGCAATAAACTGTGTAGCGGTAGCATTATAGTATATTTGGTGTAATGATGGCGCACGGAAACCTGTACTCATAGCTCCACGAATAGAGAAGTTATCACTTACTTTGAAACGAGAAGCTAACTTCCAGTTTACTGTACTACCAAAATCAGAATAGTTTTCGTAACGCAATGCTGCATCTATCATAAATTTCTCAGAGAAATCAATTTCTGCATCACCATAGAAAGCGTATGAAGTTCTGTATTTACTCAATTCATTCTCTGGTCTAAACCCAGGGAATACTTGAGAACCTCCTGGCACCACACGACCGAAGAAACTTTTTACTTTTAAAGCATCTGGCGTAGTATCAGTTACTAACTCCCCATTGATATCATAAGA
>CAYPAK010000036.1:10072-11984 GCA_964408665.1 uncultured Flavobacteriaceae bacterium
TTACTCAAGTCTGAGTTCCAGTCACCTATTTTACCTTTGATACCCATTGCGATAGATTTATCTTTGATGTCAGAACCGATTTCTGGTAAGAAACCATTAGCAAAAGCAGCAGTATTTCCTCTACCATCAGTATAAGCAGGTCTTCTATAAAAACCAGCAGCTAAACCTCTACGGTAAGTCATACCACCAAAAGCGTAAAATTCTGCACCATTATCACCTACAGGAAGTGACATGTTTGCCATAAATTTACCTTCTTTAAGATCAGACTGACCAATACGCATTCTAAAGTCATCGCGAGTAAGACCACGAACAGCTAATTCTGCATCAGAAATATCATTACCTAATAATGTTTGCAGCGTAGCCATATCTGGAGCAGCAGCAATATCAGCCTTAAGTACAGGGTCAATAACACTATCTTCTACTGCTTGTGCATAGAACTGTATATCACTCATAGAAAGGTTAGATACATCAGCACCAGAGTTACGAGCAACACGCTCTACAGCATGGTACCCCAAGAAAATATCTTTACCCATTGCATCACTACGGTTTGTAGCAGCACGAGTAGCCATAGAACCTGTAAAGTTAATAAAACCACCTTTATCACCTAAAGGCAATCCGTAGTTTACATCTACTTGAAATTTCTGACCATCTGTTCCACCTTCACCGTACTTATTAGAGTTTTTACTCATATTAGCACCGTTGTTTATAGTAACAGCAAGTTCGTTTACTTTGTTATTTAATACGATATTAATAACACCACCAATAGCATCAGAACCATATTGTGCAGCAGCTCCATCACGAAGTACTTCAATATTTTTGATAGCAGAACTAGGAATAGCATTCATATCTGTACCTACAGAACCAGCACCTACTGTACCATTTACATTAAGTAAAGATGATGTATGTCTTCTTTTACCATTAATAAGTACTAATACTTGGTCAGGCCCCATTCCTCTAAGAGAAGCAGGATCTATATGGTCTGTACCATCAGAAACTGTTTGCGTATTAGAAGTAAAAGAAGGCGCTACGTAGTTTAATATTTGGTTTACATCTGTCTGAGGACCAGCAGTTGTAAGCTCACTAATATTAATTACATCTACAGGAACAGGCGTATCTGTAGCCGTACGAGCAGGGTTACGAGAACCTACCATTACTACTTCGTCAAGTTCTACTCCAGCTGCTAAGGTAACGTTTACTATAGATGTACCATCCATTGCTACATCTTTAGAAACCATACCTGCATAGGTATATACTAGTGTTTCTCCTTTGTTTACCTCTAAGCTGTATTTTCCATCAAAATCTGTAGCTACTCCACGAGTAGTACCTTTGACCATAACAGAAACGCTAGGAAGCGGTTGATTGTCTCCGTCTGTAACAGTCCCTGTTACATCGTAAGATTGTGCAAATAATGCACTGACTGCAAAAAAAGCAATCATTAAAGCATAATACTTTGTTTTCATAAAATTGAAATTTTAGTTAATATATTATTGAATTTGAGGGGCAATATACATGATTTTTTAGAAAAAATAACAATTAATTAACAATAAAACCTCTTTTTATCTGCTATTTTTTAATATTCCTTCAAAAATTAGCATCCTGAAGCTATCATATCATACTAACTTACATTAAAATAGTATCTAAATTATAATTAGTGAAACAAATATATAAATTGCAGCAACAGACCTATAAAAAAACCTAAAACCACTTCGCTTGTAGTATGTGCTTTTAATACTAATCGTGCACTTGCTACTAAACCTGACAACAGCAATAAAACAATAATCAATTTTAAATAATTTTCGTGTTGATACATACTAATATTTATAAAAAAGCCTAGCAAGCCTCCTAAACCCAACATATGCAAACTTATTTTTTTATTAAAAAAAAGTGCTAAATACGCTACTACTGAAGCAAG
>CAYPAK010000037.1:0-2498 GCA_964408665.1 uncultured Flavobacteriaceae bacterium
TATTTGGTTTAGCGTCTAGATGTATTAAAACACCTTGTCCGCTACCTCGTATGCCACCATGCCATTGCTGTACCCAAGTGTTTATTGTCTCATACGGCTGTTCGTTAGTATATTTTACCATTGTTTTACACGAAAAAAAAGTCACTAAGAGTATAAGAACTCCTAATGACTTTATGTTGTTATTTGATAACATAATTATATTATTTTAATACTTTTTTTACTTCTACTTCTTTATACGCTTCTATAACGTCCATTTGTTGTAAATCATTGTAGTTTTTAATTTGCATACCACAATCATAACCTTTAGATACTTCTTTTGCATCATCTTTAAAGCGTTTTAAAGCGGCTAGTTCTCCTGTATAAACAACAACTCCTTCACGTATTAAGCGTATTTTGGACTTGCTAAATATTTTGCCCTTCATGACCATACAACCTGCAATAGTTCCTACTTTAGATATTTTGAATAACTCACGTACTTCTGCAGTACCTGTTATTTCTTCTTTTATATCTGGAGAAAGCATACCTTCCATAGCATCTTTTACATCGCCAATAGCATCATAAACTATTGAGTATGAACGTATGTCTATTCCTTCTTGGTCTGCAAGTTGAGCTGCTTTAACCGAAGGCCTTACGTTAAACCCTATAATAATAGCATCAGAAGCTGCTGCTAGTAATACGTCAGATTCTGAAATTTGACCTACGGCTTTATGGATAATATTTACTTGTATTTCTTCTGTAGAAAGTTTTAATAAAGCATCTGTTAATGCTTCTACAGAACCAGAAACATCTCCTTTTAATACAATATTTAATTCTTTAAAGTCTCCTAAAGCAAGACGTCTTCCTATTTCATCTAAAGTAAGGTGTTTCTGCGTACGTACTGACTGCTCACGCATTAACTGAGCACGAGTAGAGGCTATTTTTTTAGCTTCACGCTCATCACTAAGTATATTAAATCTATCTCCAGCTGTTGGCGCTCCATCTAAACCAAGTATAGAAACTGGTGTAGAAGGTTCTGCAGTTTTTACTTTATTTCCACGTTCATCAAACATGGCTTTTACTTTACCGTGATGTTTTCCTGCGAGCATATAGTCCCCTATTTTTAAGGTTCCTTTTTGAACAATAACAGTAGAAACATAACCACGACCTTTGTCTAATTGTGCTTCAACTACTGTTCCTATAGCTGTTCTATTTGGGTTTGCTTTTAGATCTAGCATTTCTGCTTCTAAAAGTACTTTTTCCATTAAATCATCAATACCTTGTCCTGTTTTTGCAGATATTTCTTGTGATTGTATTTTTCCTCCCCAATCTTCTACTAATAAATCCATAGCAGAGAGTTGTGTTTTTATATTATCAGGGTTTGCTGTAGGTTTATCTACTTTATTGATTGCAAAAACAATAGGAACTCCTGCTGCTTGTGCGTGACTTATTGCCTCTTTAGTTTGTGGCATTACATCGTCATCGGCAGCGATTACTATAATAACAATATCGGTTACTTGTGCTCCACGTGCACGCATTGCAGTAAAGGCTTCGTGACCTGGCGTATCTAAGAATGTTACACGCTTACCACTTTTAAGCATTACAGAATATGCGCCAATATGTTGTGTTATTCCTCCTGATTCTCCAGCAATAACATTGGTTTCGCGTACGTAATCTAATAAGGATGTTTTACCGTGATCTACGTGTCCCATTACCGTAACTATAGGTACTCTTGGTTTTAAATCTTCTTCCTTATCTGCTACATCTTCCAATGTTTCTTCTACATCTTCAGATACAAATTCTACTTCAAATCCAAATTCCTCGGCTACTATTGTTAATGTTTCTGCATCTAAGCGCTGGTTCATAGTAACAATCATTCCTAAAGACATACAAGCAGAAATAATTTGTATTACAGGAACATCCATCATTGTGGCAACTTCAGAAACAGTAACAAATTCAGTTACTTTTAATATTTTTTCTTCAACTGATTGTAATTCTAATTCTTGATCTATTTTCTGTTTGTGAAGCTCTCTTTTATCTCTTCTATGTTTTGCTCCCTTCTTGTTTTTCTTTCCTTTTCCTTGAAGTTTTTCAAGTGTTTCGCGTACTTGTTTTTTAATCTCTTCTTCGGTAGGTTCTACGCGTTGTACAGGTGCAGGACGGCGTTTGTTAAATCTGCCTTTTGCTCCACCTCTTGTATTTGTAGTACTTCCTCCTGGTTTAGCAGGACCATCTTTACGGATGCGCTTTCTTTTCTTTTTGTTTGCGTTAGCGCCTTTATCAGCGGGTTTTTTCTTTGGTTTTTCAAACTTAGACAAATCTATGGTTTGCCCAGTTTTGGAAATTCCAGCTATTTTTTTGTATTCCGTTTTATGTTCTTCGGGTTCTTTTTTAAGCTCAACTTCTTTTTCAACCGTTTTTTCCACTTTTTTAGCAGATTCTTTTACTACTTTTGGGTTTGCTGACTTTTCTTTCTGAGGAACATCCTTTTTTTCTTTCTTTTTAGCAGGAGCTTTTTTAGC
>CAYPAK010000037.1:2598-4947 GCA_964408665.1 uncultured Flavobacteriaceae bacterium
AAGACGTTTTGCTTCTGCTGCTTCTTGGGCTGCTTTTTCTTCCGCAAGACGAGTTTCTTCCGCTGCTTTTTCTTTACGCTGCCTTCCAATATTGACTTCTCTAGAAGCTTCTTTTCTACTTCTATCAGTATCAAATCCTTCTAAAAGTAAATCATGGTCGCTTTGTGAAATTTTTGTTGTAGGACGTTTTTCAATTTCAACTCCTTTGGAATTCAAAAATTCTACAGCACGATCCAAACTGATGTTCAGTTCTTTTAGTACTTTGTTTAGCCTTATATTTTTATTGTCAGCCATAAATTTTGTTTAATTATAATCTTCTTAAAGTTACTCCAAATATACTAATTAATCTTCAAATTCTGATTTTAATATGTTTTGAACTTCAATAATAGTTTCTTCTTCTAAATCTGTTTGTTTTAATAGGTAATCTACCGTGTGTTCTAAAACACTTTTTGCAGAATCTAAGCCTATTTTCTTAAATTCATCGATAACCCATCCTTCTATTTCGTCAGAAAACTCTGATAATTTTACATCATCAATTTCTTCTGATCCTTCACGTATTATATCTATTTCGTAGCCAGTAATCTGTGATGCCAAACGTATATTTGTACCACTTCTTCCTATTGCTTTAGATATTTCTTCTGCTTTCAAGAAAACTTCTGCTTTTAAATTTTCTTCATCTAATACAACCGAAGACACTTTAGCTGGGCTTAAGGCTCTTGTAATATAAAGTTGCATATTATCAGTATAGTTAATTACATCTATGTTTTCATTACCTAATTCACGAACTATTCCATGTATTCTTGACCCTTTCATACCAACACAAGCTCCAACAGGGTCTATTCTGTCATCATAAGAATCTACCGCTACTTTTGCCTTTTCTCCAGGTATTCTAGCTACCGCTTTTATTTGTATTAAACCGTCAAATACTTCTGGTATTTCTTGCTCGAATAATTTTTCTAAAAATTTATTAGATGTTCTAGACAGTACAATAGAAGGTTTGTTTCCTCTAAGCTCTACATCTTCTATTACACCTTTTACATTATCTCCTTTTCTAAAGAAATCAGAACGTATTTTATGACTTTCAGGAATAATTATTTCGTTACCATCTTCATCTAATAAGATAATAACTTTACGTCTTATGTGATGCACTTCTGCGGTGTATAATTCACCAATTAAATCTTGGAAATATTTAAGGGTAAGACTTGCGTCATATTCCATTACCTTTTGTTTCAAGTTCTGTCTAATAGACAATACTGTTCTACGTCCTAAATCTACTATTTTCAATTCTTCGGGAACTTCTTCTCCTATTTCAAAATCTTCTTCTATCTTTCTTGCAGCAGATAATTCTATCTCTTCATTAGCGTCTTCCACTTCACCGTCTGCAACAACAATACGGTTTCTCCAAATCTCCAAATCTCCCTTATCTGCATTAATAATGATATCAAAATTATCATCAGAACCAAACTTTTTTCTCAAAGCAGCTTTAAAAACTTCTTCAAGAATTGCCATTAGGGTAACTCTGTCTATTTGTTTTTCATTTTTAAATTCAGAAAACGAATCTATTAATGCTATATTTTCCATGCTTAATTATTTTACCTTATTCTACTAAAACACCAACATTACCTTGGCGCCTTTTATATTTTCAAAATTAATTTTTTCTTCTTTTATTACAGTATGCTTTCCTTTTCCTATTGGTTTTGGTTCGCGTGCTTTCCAAGTAAGTGTTACACTATCTTCATCTACTGCTATGTTTTTTCCTTCAAAAATAACACCATCTTTTGTAGTAATTTGTAATTTTCTACCGATGTTCTTTTTATATTGTCTTTTTAGTTGCAATGACTCTCCCAAACCAAAAGATAATACTTCTAAAGAAAACTCTAAATCTTCATCTAAGTTATGTTCTATTGCTCTACTAAGACGGATGCATTCGCTTATAGCAACGCCATCATCACCATCTACTATCACACGAATATGATTTGCACTAGAAATGCTTAAATCTATTAAAAATAAACTTTCATTTAATGCTAATGCTTCGCTTAATAGCTTTTTTACTAAATTTTTATCCATTCTTACATACAAAAAAAGAGAACAATATTGGTTCTCCTCATTAGTCTCACTCCTTAAATTCGCTGCAAATATAGCTCATTTTTTTTAATTATTTTGAATAAATAAAAAAATTATATAATTTTAATAAAAACATGCGTTGTTTTATATCAAAAATAGTATTTTAGCGTTATAATTAAAAAATTTATATTTTTAAAAGATGAAAAAAATACTTGTTCCTACAGATTTTTCCAAACAAGCAGAATATGCTTTGGAAGCAGCAGCACAATTAGCTAAAAAAAATGA
>CAYPAK010000037.1:5047-10225 GCA_964408665.1 uncultured Flavobacteriaceae bacterium
GAATTTGCAAATAAACTAAATGCAACAATTCATTTAGTTAGTGTTAATACACCACAAAAATTTAATGATACGGCGAGTCTAAATAAAAAAATGGAAGATTTTGTAGCAAACTATGAAATAGATGATTATACACTTAATGTATATAATGATTTTAGTATTGCAAAAGGAATTGTAAATTTTGCAAACTTTATAAATGCAGATTTAATAGGTATGGGTACACATGGTAGAAAAGGAATTTCACATTTCTTTAATGGTAGTCGTGGTGAAGAAGTAGTAAATCACGCAGCACTTCCTGTGGTTACTTTCAAAATTAAAAACTAAATAATAGTATCAAAATAATAAAAAAAAGGTTTAAACTAAATGAGTTTGAGCCTTTTTTTTTGTACCCAAAACAAGTTATAATCTTAAGTTTCGTCCTGCTAATTTTTTCAAAATACGCAATAGCTCTACATAAAGCCAAACCAAGGTAATAAGCAAACCCCAAGTAGCTAGCCACTCTCTAGCTTTTGGCGATTTATATAACTGTTTATCTATATAATAAAAGTCTAAAGTAAGCGAAAAAGATGCAGCAAGTATAGCGGCTGCATTAAAAGCTATTGCTAACCAAGAATTTCCCCATAAAAAACGCATTATATGAATGTTAAAAAACGCAAGTATAAAACTTACTAAATACACTAAAAAAATAGTAGCTACAGCTGTAGTTACTACGGTTCTAAATTTACGAGTAACTTTTATTATCTTAAAATAATACAGCCATAGCATCACAAAAAAAGTAATGATAGTCAGTGCTACCGCCTGTATGGGTAAATATGGATAACGTTTGTGTGCGTAAGCACTAATTCCACCTAAAAAAAGTCCTTTTGCTAAAGCGTAAAAAGGCAATAAGTATTTGGCAGTTTTGTGGTAAAAAGAAATTATTAAACTTAGTATTGTAGCGGTAAACATACCGCCGTAAGTAAGCCAACGGATACTAGCTCCATTAAAAAAACGATACCAAACAAAACTTGCGGTTAATCCTATCAAAATAATACTAAAAAGTGCTTTCCAGAAAATGCCTGATAGCGTCATTTTTGTTTTCCCACTAGTTTTAAACCAAAAGTAGTTTGTAAATACTGGATTGGAGGTATTAAAGGTCATTTATGCTGGTTTTGCGTGAATTAATCGAGTGAGTTTCAATGATAAATCTAACAAAATAACCTTTGCATTACCATTTCGCTCTATATGATAAATGGCATCATTCAGTTCTTTGGTAATTGCTACTATATTATTACCGTGTACAAAAGGGGCAAATTTATCTAACGTAAAACCGATTTCGCCCATCTCAATATAAGTTATTGATTTTGTTTTATAATTAATAAGTAACGCTTGCCTAAATAATTGTAAACAGTAATTTAAAAAACTTTTTTGTGTTTCACGACCTTTTGATGCAATATCTTCTGACCAGTTAATAATATCATTTAAAGCGCTTACTTTTGATTTTACCAAAAAAGCAGCCCTAACCCAAGTCACAAACCATGTGTTAAACTCTTTTTCCTTCTCACTATGTGCAATAAGTTGCAATGCTTTACTATAATTACCATCTGATTGTGCGGCAATTTGTAGTGCTTTTTCACTTTTTACCTGATGTTTTTCTATCAGTGCTTTTGCAATATCACCTTTGCTTAATTTATTAAAATAGACTGCTTGACAGCGGGAACGAATTGTATCTATAAGCTGTTCTTCATTGTTGGTAATAAGTATAAAAACGGTTTTATTAGGCGGTTCTTCTATGATTTTTAGCAGCTTATTTGCGGTTTCTCTATTCATTTTTTCTACCATCCAAATAAGCATTACTTTGTAGCCGCCAGCAAAAGCTTTGAGACTTACTTTCTGTATTATTTTTTCAGATTCTCGTACGGGTATTATTCCTTGCTTATTAGCAACGCCCATGGCTTCCATCCAATCCAAATAGCTTCCGTAGGGGTTTTTTAAAACAAACTCACGCCAAGTTGCTAAAAACAAGTCACTTTCTGGCTTTGCTTTTATAATACTTGTGGTAGTTGTGGGAAAAGCAAAATGCAAATCAGGATGGGTGAGTTTTGATATAAGTTTATGACAGCTTTCGTCTTTGCAAATCAGTTTCTGCGCATAGGCTATAGCCATAGCAAGTTCTCCAGAGCCTTCACTTGCTACAAAAAGTTGCGCATGAGGAATGCGCCCTGTTTCAATGGTTTTTTCTAAAAAAGATTTTACTTTTTCTTGTCCTATGATGTCTTCAAATTGCATAATGCAAACTTACACAAAATAATTATACCGTTTCTAAAGTAAATGAGAATGTAGTATAATTATTCAGCTCACTAGATACCGAAACGGTTTGGTTGTGCGCCTCAATGATATGTTTTACAATAGAAAGCCCTAAGCCTGTTCCGCCTTGATCTCTAGAGCGGCTTTTCTCTACACGATAAAAACGCTCAAAGATGCGCTCTTGATTGGCTTTGCTTATACCAACGCCATGGTCTGTAATAGCAATTTGTATTTGATCTTTCTCATGCGGATTTATACTAATAACTATAGTAGTATCATTATTAGTATAATTAATAGCATTATTAATTAAATTTTGTAGCACTTGCGCTATACGCTCTTTATCTGCAAAAACAAATATAGGAATGTCATATTGTTTATTAAATCCTAAAATGATATTCTTGGCTGCCGCCTTCATTTCTAAAGAATCCATCGTGGTTTGGACAAGGTCAATAATATTAAACGTGGTTTTATTTAATGTTAATTTATCATTTTCTAATTGCGAAATCATACTTAAATCATTTACTATAAATGACAATCGTTCTACACCTTTCTGAGCTCGTTCTAAATACTTTTTACGCATAAGCTCATCATCTACAGCGCCATCAAGCAATATATCTATATAACCTTGAATGGTAAATATAGGTGTTTTAAGCTCATGAGAAACATTGCCTAAAAATTCTTTACGGTAGTTTTCGCGTTCTTTTAATATAGTAATTTCGGCATCTTTTGTGTCTGCAAAACGGGCTATTTCTTGAGACAAAACATCTATATCTGTTCCTGCAACTAGCGCTTCTTGCTTTGTGTATTCTAGTTTTTTATACACTTTTTGAATGCGGTTAAATATAAATTTATTAACCCTATATTTAGATAATAAAAAAACAATAATAAATAAACTGAAAAAATAAAGCACTTCCCATGTAATGGCTAAAGCTGTTTTATTAAAAAAAGTTATTATAGCAAATAATAGCAATGATATAGCGCTAAGCAAAAAGGCAGACCAAAATGCAAATACGGTAGATTTTTTAAACTTCATTTGCGTTGAATTTATAGCCTATTCCTTTGTTGGTTTCTATATAGTGCTTACCTATTTTTTCACGAATTTTACGAATATGCACATCTATAGTTCTTCCACCTACTATGACTTTATCGCCCCAAACCTTAGCCATTATTTCTTCTCGTGTTACTATTTTATTTGCTTTAGATGCCAAAAGATAAAGCAGCTCAAATTCTTTTTTAGGAAAAACAACTTTTTTATCTAAAACCGTTACGGTATAAGTTGCTTTATCTATAGTGATATTTTTAAAAGCAAGAATACTACTAGGCTTTTGTTGTTGCGTTCGTCTTAACAATCCTTTTATTTTACTTAATAATACATTCGTTTTTATGGGTTTGGTAATATAATCATCGGCGCCAGCTTCAAAACCTATGATTTGGTCATAATCGGTGTCTTTTGCGGTAAAAAACACAACGACAGTTTCATCTAATGCGCTATTTTTTCGTAACAGCTTACAAGTAGCCAATCCGTCTAAAACGGGCATCATCATATCTAATAAAATAAGCTGAGGATGTTCTTGTTTAGCTAGTGCAACAGCCTCTTTGCCATTACTTGCTGTAAGCACCTTATAACCTGATTTTCGTAAACTGAAAGATACTATTTCAAGTATATCAGGTTCATCATCTACTAGAAGTATTTTTATATTAGCGGCGTCCATTAGCTTAATAATTATAGCCCAAAGATACAATTATTACAAAAGAAACAAAATAATAGTTTTAAGGCGTTACATTATCAA
Organism: uncultured Flavobacteriaceae bacterium; assembly: GCA_964408665.1. GTDB lineage: Bacteria > Bacteroidota > Bacteroidia > Flavobacteriales > Flavobacteriaceae > JALSVQ01. The sequence continues at coordinate 9,121 of CAYPAK010000037.1, forward strand.
AATGTTAATTTTATAAAAAATAGTAATTATTAGTTCTAAATGATTATCTTTGTGCATTATATAACACAATTTAAAAACATTAATTAAAACATTAAAACGATGAAAAAAAATTACTTTTTATTAGTTGCCTTTTTTATGGCAATACTATCTTTTGGACAAGGATCAGAAGATTTTACAAATTTAGCAGCAGGATCTGGTTATTCTGATGGTAGTTTTGTAGGAAACAACGGTATAACTTGGACTTATGTTCAATCAAGAGATGCTGTAGCAAACACGGGAGGAAATCCAACAACTTTACCAGCATTGATGTTACGTAGAGTATCTTCAAATAGTGCTGTTTCTTCTTCTACTATTTCTGGTGGTATTGGCGATTTTTCTGTTAAACTATACAAACAGTTTACAGGTGGTGGAAATAGACAAGTAGAATTATTTATTAACGGTATTTCAAAAGGAACATCTACTCCATTTGATGATTACGATGAGCATGTTTTTACTGTAACAGGTATTAACGTTGGAGGAGATATAACTATAGAGTTAAAAGATATAACTTCAAAGCAAGTTGCTATTGACGATATCACTTGGACAGCTTATGCAGGTGCTGCAAGTCCAGCACTAGCAATTACTTCACCAGCAGATGCTGCTACAGTACCTTCTGGAGATGTAAATGTAACTTTTGCGGTTTCTAACTTTGATGTTGGTGCAGCAGATGGAACTCACGATGGACACATTCACTACACAGTAGATGGTGGAAGTACAGTAATGAAGTTTGATACTACGCCTATAGCTCTTACAGGTTTAACAGCAGGATCTCATACCGTAGCTATGGTATTGGTAGATAATTCTCACAACCCTATTTCTCCTAGTGTTACCGATACTGTTACCTTTACAGTACAAGCATACACACAAGTAGCCGATATAGCTACACTAAGAGCAGGGACTATAGGAGATGCTTATGAGCTTACTGGTGAAGCGTTAATAAATTATGCGCAATCTTACAAGCATATTAAATACATACAAGATGCTACTGCAGGTATTATGATTTATGATGTACCAGGCAATATTACTGCTGGTGTTCGTGGCGATGGACTTTCTAGTATAAAAGGAA
>CAYPAK010000037.1:10325-11901 GCA_964408665.1 uncultured Flavobacteriaceae bacterium
ATTTTATACAAAAGCACTACTTGTTTTCAAGTGGTGCTTTTGCTTTTTTAGTACTTTTGCATTATGATAAACAAAAAGGCTATTTTTTCTATAAAAACTAATTTAGATTTTGAACAACAATGTTTAGAGGTATTTCAATATCAATTTAAATACAATAAAGTATATCGTTCTTTTTGTGATTTACTTTATGTGCATCCAAGCTCGGTAAAAAGCATTCGTGAAATTCCGTTTTTGCCCATACAGTTTTTTAAAAGTAAAAAGGTAATTACTGGTAGCGAGCCCGAAGAAATTGTTTTTTTAAGCAGCGGAACTACAGGAACTGTACGTAGTAAACACTATGTTACCGCTATTGATTGGTACAAAAAAAGCTTTCGTAAAACAATAGCATTGTTTTATGGAGATATTACTGCATATACTGTTTTAGCCTTGCTTCCGTCATATCAAGAGCGAGAAGGGTCTTCGCTTATTTATATGGTAGATGATTTAATTAAAAGTAGTAAAAACCCTAAAAGCGGTTATTTTTTAAATGATTTAGATGCTTTAGCTAAAGAATTAATACTTTTGGATAAGCAAGGTAAAAAAGTACTATTAATTGGCGTGTCTTATGCGTTGTTAGATTTAATAGCAAAACAACAGTTTCAGTTAAAAAATACGGTTATTTTAGAAACAGGCGGTATGAAAGGGAAACGCCGAGAAATGATAAAACCCGAACTTCACGAAATACTCAAAAAAGGCTTTGGTGTAGGGCAAATACATTCGGAATATGGGATGACAGAGCTTCTGTCGCAAGCCTATTCGCAAACTAATGGCTTGTTTCAAACACCACCTTGGATGAAAGTACTGATACGCGACACCGAAGACCCTTTAACATTGCTAGAAAATGGCAAAACAGGAGGTATAAATGTTATAGATTTAGCAAATATAAATTCGTGCAGCTTTATAGCTACGCAAGATTTAGGCAAAACATACGAAGACGGCAGTTTTGAAATACTAGGACGTTTTGACAATTCCGATATACGCGGTTGTAATTTGTTGGTTGATTAATTTAAGCTTTCAAAAAATACATAGCCATAACCGTAGCGATAAGATATACTGTAATGGTTCTTGCGCCTTCATAGTCTTTAGCTATACGCTGTCCAAAAAGAAGCATTAATAATACGCCAGCAGCAAGAAAAGCAGCTAAGAAACCATAATAAGTAGTTTGCTGTGTATATATTTCACCAATACCTATAATTATTAATGTCGCGATTATTAGTTCTAAAACGGCCAATAAGCCTACAAAAAATGAAATATTTTTAGCTAAAAAAGTTGCTTTAAAATGTCCTTGGAGAAAGGATACATTTCCTTTGAAATCTAGTATTTTATCTAATCCTGATTGTAGAAAAGTAATCAAAAGAAAGACGAGAAGTACTAGTTGGATACCGTAATTGTAAATAAGTTCTTGCATAATTTAGTTTTTGGTAAAGATACATTTTTTTTAAAAATTTAATCAAAAAATATTGTGATACTAAAAATATCTATTATCTTTGCCATCCAATTAAAACGGTCCCATAGCTCAGCTGGTTAGAGCACCTGA
>CAYPAK010000038.1:0-2196 GCA_964408665.1 uncultured Flavobacteriaceae bacterium
TTAGTTTCTTTGAACCAATAGCAACTAAAGTTCCTACGATAGCACGTACCATATTGCGCAAAAAACGATTGGCAGTAATGGTAAACACGAGTAAATCGCCTTCTTTTTGCCAAAAAGCTTCTTGTATATCGCACAAATAGGTTTTTACATCGCTATTACTTTTAGAAAAACATTGAAAATCGGTATATTGTAGTAGTTTTTCGGCTGCTTTATTCATTAACTGAATATCTAGTTCTTGTTTTACAAACCAGCTACTCTCGCTAGTAAAAGGGTTTTTCTGGGTATTTATATAGTATTTATAACTTCTACTTGTAGCATCAAAACGTGCATGGGCATCATCTTGAACGTGGTGTATGTTTAGTATAGCAATATCATTAGGTAAAATACCGTTAAGTTTATAAGCTATTGTTGGTATATCAATAGGTTTTTCCATATCAAAATGAGCAAATAATTGCTTAGCATGAACACCAGTATCAGTACGACCTGCTCCCATTATCGAGATAGGTTTTCTAAAGACCAAAGCCAAAGCGTCTTGTATTTTTTCTTGAATAGAAATAGCATTAGGTTGTATTTGCCAACCGTGATATGCAGTTCCTTTGTAGGCTATTTCAAGAAAATATCGCATTTTGTTTACAGGAGTTTTACTTTTATAATTTTTACAGGACAAGCAACTTCTGCCTGTTCGCAAGCATCAACACCTGCATTATTTGGTGTTTTTAAGGTGTGAAATCCTTTTTTATCTAGTGCGTTTAATAAAACCGTTTTACCATCTTTCTTAGACATTCTAAAGAATTCTGGCGCCAATTCTACACAGTAATTGCAGCCAATACATTTTTTGCGTTGTAAGGTTACTACTAGCATTAGTCTGCGTATTCGGTTTTTACCAGTTTATACAGTTTATCCGAAGGACGAATTCTAAAGTCTAGTTTGATGGTTAAGCTATCGCCTTTAGCGGCTTTTTCAGCTTTTTTATCATTAGCAAAAAGTTCTTCTATAACCATTTCTTTGGCTCCTGTGGTTGGTCCTGTAACGAGTATTTTGTCACCAACAGCAACATCATAGGCTTCTATTTTGAATTCGCCTACATTTGCTTTAGGAAAATAATGTACACCTTTGCCAATATATACTTTCTTTTGAGTGGCTTTAGAACCAGAAACATCAGACCAAGAGCCTAGTTTTTGTCCTAAATAATAACCAGACCAAAAACCGCGATTGTAAACGGTAGTTAACCTACTCATCCATTCTTTGGCTTTTTCTTGGCTAAACGTTCCTGCGGCAATACTATCTATTGCTTCACGATAGGTACTTATAACCGTTGCTACATATTCTGGAGCTCTACCACGACCTTCTATTTTTAATACTTTGATGCCTGCATCTGCTACTTGGTCTAAAAAATCTAAAGTACATAAATCTTCTGGAGACATAATATACTCATTATCAAGTTCCATTTCTACACCAGTTTCTTGATCTATAACGGTGTATTTTTTTCTACAGTTTTGCTTACAAGCCCCACGATTTGCGCTAGAATTAAACGTATGTAAACTCATATAACATTTACCCGAAACTGCCATACAAAGTGCTCCGTGACCAAAAATTTCTATTTCTATAAGTCTTCCCGAAGGCCCTTTTATTTCTTCTTTGGCTATTATCTCGGTTATGGTTTTTACTTGACGTAAACTTAGCTCTCTACTTAGTACTATAGTATCAGCAAATAATGCGTAAAATTTTACCGTTTCTATATTGGTAATATTTACCTGTGTAGAGATATGCACTTCCATTCCTGCTTGACGCGCCATACTAATAACGGCTTGGTCTGCAGCAATAATAGCAGTAATTTTAGCTTCTACGGCACGATTAATTAATGTTTTTACAATAGTTAAATCGTGATCATATATAATAGTGTTTAATGTTAAGTATGTACGTACATTTTTAGCTTCGCAACGCTTTGCTATTTCTTCTAAATCATCTAAAGTGAAGTTTATAGATGCGCGAGCACGCATATTGAGTTGTTCTACTCCAAAATAAACAGAATCTGCACCATTATCTAGTGCTGCCTGTAGTGATTCAAAGTTTCCGGCTGGCGCCATGAGTTCTATTTTTTGCAAAATCTTTTTTTTATTTAATTAGATGCCGCAAAGATAGTATATTAAAACTAATTTAACTTAGAATTTATTAATTAGACAATTAGACAATTAG
>CAYPAK010000038.1:2296-11866 GCA_964408665.1 uncultured Flavobacteriaceae bacterium
AATTAGACAATTAGACAATTAGCCGATTGGATGATTAGGTAATGATAGATTTAGCTTATAAAAATAATTACTTCTCTTTTCCAGCCACTATCAATACAAACTCTCCTTTGGGTTTGTGTTCTTCAAAATGTTTTATAACTTCACTAATAGTGCCACGAACGGTTTGTTCATAGAGTTTGGAGATTTCGCGAGAAACACTTATTTGGCGTGTTTCGCCTAAGTATTCTTTAAAATGAGTAAGTGTTTTGAGTAGTTTATGTGGCGATTCATAAAAAATCATTGTTCGTTTTTCTTCGGCTAATAGTTTTAAACGTGTTTGTCTGCCTTTTTTTACAGGAAGAAAGCCTTCAAAAACAAATTTTTCATTAGGTAAGCCCGAAACTACTAATGCAGGCACAAAAGCTGTAGCTCCAGGTAAACAAATAACCTCAATGTTTTCGGTAACACAAGCACGAACCAACAAAAAACCCGGGTCAGAAATAGCAGGTGTTCCTGCATCAGAAATAAGGGCAATATCTTCACCATTTTGAAGTAAACGGATAATGTTTGCTACCGTTTTATGTTCATTATGCATATGATGCGAACGCATAGGCGTTTGCACATCAAGATGTTTGAGGAGTTTTCCTGAAGTTCTGGTATCTTCGGCTAGAATAAGTGAAACCTCTTTGAGTGTTCGTATAGCGCGAAGTGTAATATCTTCAAGGTTTCCTATAGGTGTTGGTACAAGGTAAAGCGCCATTTTATGAAAATCTACGAGCTATTAAATCTAAAAAGCGTACTTCATACTCTTCTTCGCCTTCCCAGTTGTATTCTGGCTTTACCATTTTATTGATAAAATCATAAGCTGCTTGCTCGGTATCTATGGTGTTTAACTGAGATAAAACTCTGTTAAAATCAGCTTGACTATGGTTAAATAAGTGTTTTACAAAAGCAATTCTATCATTAAGACCCACGGTAATAGTTTGTGGTATTAAACTACGATTTAATGGTTTTTTAGCTGCTTGAAACACTTCTGCTTTAGGTATTCCCGCTTGGGTAATTGGTGTTTCTTTGGGTTTTTCTATTATTGGTTCTTTTTTTTCAACAACCCATTGGTCTTTGTCAAAAATAGTAGTAACATCCTCTTCACTAAGAAATGTGTTTACTTCGGGTGTAGTTGGCGTTTGTGTTATTGGTTCTTTAGGAATTTCTTGAACAGGTTTTGGAGGAGTAACTGCTACGGGTTTTTCAATGCTAATTGGGGTAACTTTTGCAGCTTCTTCTTCAACTGTTTTAGTTATTATTTCCTCTTGAATAGTTGTAGGTGTTCCTACTACTTCGTTTTTAAAATCACTTATATTAGTATTAACAAAATCTAAAACCGTTAATTTTTCATAAAGCATTTTTGCTTCATCTTTCAATGTCGCTACATCCGTATTATTGTCTAATAAGGCTATTTTGGTAGCTAATTCTTGTAGTTTTTGAATTAATTTTGCTTGCATAATAATATTATTTTGATACAAAAATAAACATTTAATAATTGTTTAATAAGTTTTTTTGCAAATCTTATAATAAATAATTTTTTAGCATAAATTTGTAACGTAAATTTTTTAGATAAACACTTTGAATAAAACGCATGTTTTTAGAGAATAATATAATAAAAGGAAGAAAGTTTGGCTGGATAGAAGTGGTTTGTGGTTCTATGTTTTCTGGAAAAACAGAAGAGCTTATCCGCCGTCTAAAACGTGCGCAATTTGCCAAGCAAAAAGTAGAGATATTCAAACCCGCTATAGATGTGCGTTATGATGATGAAAAAGTAGTTTCTCACGATGCTAATGAAATACGCTCTACGCCAGTACCTTCTTCGGAGCACATCCGTTTACTTGCTGATGATGTAGAGGTTGTAGGTATAGATGAAGCGCAGTTTTTTGACGATGGAATAGTGCAGGTTTGCAATGATTTGGCCAACAATGGAATACGTGTAATAGTGGCAGGATTGGATATGGATTTTAAAGGGAATCCTTTTGGACCAATGCCAGCGCTCATGGCAACAGCAGAATATGTGACTAAAGTTCATGCCGTTTGTACGCATACAGGAAATTTAGCTCATTATAGCTTTAGAAAAATAGCCAATGATGATTTGGTTGTTTTAGGAGAGGTACAGGAGTATGAACCTTTGAGTCGTGCTGCTTATTATAAAGCGATTAGAGAACAAGAAGCAGCAAATAAATCAGTAGAATAATTGGCAACAACCTTTAGAAATACAGTTTTTGAGGTAAATCTGAATGCATTAAAACACAATTATTCATTTTTTAGAAACCAATTAAATACTAACACCAAAATAATGGCTGTAGTAAAGGCTTTTGCTTATGGTCACGGTGCTGTTGCAGTTTCAAAAGAGCTAGCAGTATTAGGGGCTGATTATCTTGCAGTTGCTTTTATAGATGAAGGTGTAGAAATTCGTAAAAGTGGTAATTCATTACCGATATTGATTTTTAATCCTAACCCTGAAGAATTTGATGCGATAGTAAAATACAACTTAGAACCCACTATTTACAATATTGATTTTTTAACTCATTTTACGGCTTATTTAACTAAAAATGGTTTAAAAAATTACCCTATTCATATTAAGTTAGATACAGGAATGCACCGTTCTGGTTTTATGAAAAACGATATAGAAAAACTTAAAAAAACACTAATAAATACGGATACTGTTTTAGTAAAATCTATATTTTCTCATCTTGCTGCTAGTGAAGATTTATCTGAAAAACAATTTACTTTAGCGCAGCTGAAACAGTTTAAGCAGCAAGCGAAAAGCATAAATAATGTATTGGTTAACAAACCGCTATTACATGTTTTAAATAGTGCAGGAATAATTAATTATCCAGAAGCACAGTTTGACATGGTACGTTTAGGCATATCATTATACGGTTCATCATCATTAGAAATCGTGCAAAAAGAGCTGCATGCCGTAGGAACTTTAAAAGCTATAATTACACAAATTAGAACTATAAAAAAAGGAGAAACAGTAAGCTACAATAGAAAATTTAAAGCTCAAAAAAAGACTATAATAGCTACAATACCCATTGGTTATGCAGATGGTATCAATAGACATTTGGGTAATAGTAATGGTTTAGTACTTATTAATGGAAGTTTAGCTTCTATAATAGGTTCAGTATGCATGGATAGTCTAATGATTGATGTCACAGAAATTCAAGCAGCTATTGGTGATGAAGTTGTGTTTTTTGGTAAAAATCACACAGCTCAAGAAGTAGCAAAAAGTATAGGTACTATTACTTATGAAATTCTTGCTAATGTGTCTAAACGCGTAAAACGAATATATATTAAATAAAAATATGTATATTTGCAGTATTAATTAACTAATTTAAACAAAAGAACATGTTAAAAGAATTTAAAGAGTTTATCACAGGAGGAAATGTGGTAGAATTTGCAGTAGCAGTAATTATGGCAGGAGCAATCGGTGCTGTAGTAAAAGGATTTGTAAGCAACATCGTAATGCCAGTTGTTGGTATGTTTACAGGTGGAGCAAGTCTTGCAGACAAAAAAATAGTTTTATCAGAAGCTGTTTATGACGCTGCAGGAAAAATAGCAACTCCAGAAAACGCTATTTTATGGGGGTCTTGGTTAGACACTATTGTAAACTTAATCATCGTTGGTTTTGTAATGTTTATGATTGTAAAAGCATACAACAAGATGAAGAAAAAAGAAGAGGAAGCTCCAGCAGGACCTTCTCAAGAAGATTTATTAGCAGAAATCCGTGATTTATTAGCTAAGAAATAATTTTCTTAAAAACACAAGTACAAAAAAAGGCGTTAAGTATATACTTAACGCCTTTTTTATATTATTAAAGTTCTTTTCCTTCGTGGTTCAAAAATTTATAATCTAAATAATTGAGTGCATCACTAGGGATTATCTTTATCCATTTTTTGTAATCTTTATACCATCTAAAACGAATAGAAAATAAACCTTTTGTTAAAAAAGCAGCTATAAAAGGATGCACGTGAAGTACAATTTTTTTGTTTTTGCTTAATAATTTATTCAATTCCTTTTCTATTTTTGAGATCAATAAGATAGGCGCTTCTACATCACCATTTTCATCTACCAAAGCAGGTTTTTTCTCTCGGGTTTTAATATCCATAACTGGGCGTACACGCTGTCTTGTTATTTGTATTAAACCAAACTTACTTGGTGGTAAAATTTTGTGTTTTGCTCTATCATCGCTCATTTCGTCACGCATGTGTTCATAGAGTTTTCTTCTATCGCTTGCGTTGTGTAGGTCTATAAAATCAACTACTATAATTCCGCCCATATCTCTAAGGCGAATTTGCCTTGCTATCTCTGTAGCTGATATGAGGTTTACTTCCATAGCTGTTTTAGCCTGAGTTGTTGCCTTGTTTGAACGGTTTCCGCTATTTACATCTATAACATGCATCGCTTCGGTGTGTTCTATAACTAAATACGCTCCTTTACTCATAGATACGGTTCTACCAAACGCCGATTTTATTTGACGTTCTATACCGTATTTTTCAAAAATAGGGTAAACACTATTTTTGTAAAGTTTTACTATTGATTCTTTTTCGGGTGCAATTTGCATTACATAATCTTTTAGCTCATAGTAGAGTGTTTCATCATCTACTACTATTGCAGAAAAAGAATCGTTAAAGATATCTCTAAGAATAGAAGAACCTCTATTCATTTCACTAAGCACCTTAGACGGTGTAGTTACTTTTCTAAGTTTTTGAAGCATTGTAGTCCATTTATCTAGTAACTGTTGCATATCTGCATCTAGTTCAGCTACTTTTCTTTCTTGTGCTACAGTACGAAGTATCACACCAAAACCTTTGGGTTTTATACTTAACGCAAGTCTTTTTAAACGACTTTTTTCTGCTTTACTTTTTATCTTTTGAGATACAGATACACGATCTGAAAAAGGAACAAGAACCATATATCTTCCTGCCAAAGAAAGCTCAGACGTAAGTCGAGGTCCTTTGGTAGATATGGGCTCTTTTGCTATTTGAACTAATATTTTTTGATTGGATTTGAGCACTTCGTCTACAGTTCCACTCTTTTCTATTTTAGGTTCAAATTTAAAGTTTTTTAAATTGTATTCTTTTATATTTCCGGTGCTTACTTGTTTTATGAATTTTAAGAATGACTTGATGTCTGGTCCTAAATCATGATAGTGCAAAAATGCATCTTTTTCATAACCAACCCCTACAAATGCAGCATTTAATCCTTGTACTGTTTTTTTTACATTAGCGTAAAAAACATCACCAACATTAAAGTTACTTGCTGTAGTTTCTTTATGTAATTCTATAAGCCTTCCGTCTTTTAATAAGGCAAAATCAACTTCAGAGTCTTTTGATCTAACTATTAATTCTGTTTTCATTTAATTAAATTTTGTTTCAATCAAATTATATAAAAATATAAAGAAAGGAGTTTCCCTCTCTTTTTACTCTGACTATAATTTATTTATTAATAAATATGTTGTATCAATTAGTATTAACTAATCAATAATTAAACAAAGTTTCTTTCTTCAAACTATGGAGAAACAACTTCTATTTCAAAGAACTTTTTAGGCACAAACCACTTGTTTTTTTAAATGATTTATCATTCTTTCGTCTAAAATTAAACAAAAGAATGATAAATTATATAAGTTTAGTTTGAATTATTTCACTTAAAAGAAATTAATTATTTCTTCTTTTTGTGACGATTCATTCTACTTCTTTTTTTACGTTTGTGCGTTGCTATTTTACGTCTTTTTCTTTTTTTACCACTTGGCATAATAGTTTATTTAAAGGGTTATTATTTTACTTTTACTTTTGTTTTTACGCCTTCTACAAATACTTTTGAAGGTTTAAACGCTGGAATGTTATGAGCAGGAATTTTTATAGTTGTATTTTTAGAGATATTTCTTCCTGTTTTTTCAGCTCTTTTTTTAACTATAAAGCTACCAAAACCTCTTAAATACACATTTTCTCCTGATTCTAATGTTCCTTTTACTTCTTCCATGAAAGCCTCAATTGTTGCTAACACATCTGCTTTTTCTATTCCTTCTTTTGAAGAAATTTTTGATACGATATCTGCTTTTGTCATTTTGTTAAATTTTTATTCTTTAATTTTGTCATTTAAATTTAGGCTTGCAAATATACTATTATTATCTAAATAGAAAAAAGTTAATCAACTAAAATTTAATAAGATATAATTTTAATCAAAAAAAATAACAACTTTGTTTACTAAAAAAATAATTAATTGGTACCTAGATAATTACAGAAAACTCCCTTGGCGAGAAACTAAAAACCCTTATAAAATATGGCTTTCGGAGATTATCTTGCAGCAAACACGAGTAGCGCAAGGATTGCCTTATTACGAGAAATTTACAATAAATTTTCCTACAGTAGAAGATTTGGCAAATGCAGAAGAGCAAACCGTTTTGAAGCTTTGGGAAGGTTTAGGTTATTATTCTAGGGCTAGAAACCTGCATTTTAGCGCTAAATATATAGTAAATGAGTTAAATGGCGTTTTCCCAAACAGCTACAAAACACTTTTAACCTTAAAAGGTGTTGGCGAATATACAGCTGCAGCTATTGCTTCTTTTGCCTATAAAGAGCAAGTTGCTGCTATAGATGGTAATGTATATCGTGTGCTGAGCCGTTTTTTTGGTATTGCAACAGCTATAGATTCTGGAGAAGGGAAGAAACAGTTTAAAGAATTAGCTAATAAATTAATAGATAGTAAAAACCCTGATATATTTAATCAAGCATTGATGGAATTTGGCGCAACGGTTTGCAAACCTAAGTTGCCTTTGTGCGATTCTTGTATTTTTAATAACTCATGTTTTGCTTTAGCGCATAAAAAAATTCAGAATTTGCCTTATAAAAAAGGGAAAACAAAAGTAAGGATGCGTTATTTTAATTATTTGGTTTTTTTAGATAATAATAAACACACTATTATCAAGCAACGCCAAGGAAAAGGTATTTGGCAAAACCTCTACGAATTTCCTTTATTTGAAACGAATAAAACTGCTTCAGAAGAAGATATAAAACAACATTTAATTGCTAATTATAAAGAGAAAAATACCGTTTTATACAATGAAAACCCCATTGTGCATAAACTTTCACATCAGCATCTTTATACGCATTTTTGGATAGTAGAAACAACTGCTTTAATTAAAAAAAGTATCGCATGGGAAGGTTTAAAAAACTATCCTTTTCCTGTTTTAATAGATAATTTTTTAAAAAAATTTAATCCGAACAAAAATAATTAGTACATTTGATTAAAATTAAACCAACATTATGGCAGGAACAGTAAATAAAGTTATTTTGATAGGACATCTCGGTGATGATATAAAAATGCATCATTTTGAAGGAGGAAACTCCATTGGTAGGTTTCCATTAGCAACCAACGAAACGTACACTAGTAAACAAACAGGAGAGCGTGTAACCAACACCGAATGGCATAATATTGTAGTGCGAAATAAAGCTGCAGAAATAATGGAGCGCTACCTAAAAAAAGGAGACAAAGTCTATATAGAAGGACGTCTTAGAACACGCCAATGGCAAGACCAAGAAAATAACACACGATACACAACCGAAGTTCATGTGCTAGAATTTACTTTTTTAAATAATGTAAAAAGTGTTTTAGCTGATGATAACAAATCTGAAAATACCAAATAAATTTTTAACGAAACAATGGACCCCGAACCCTTATTATTTTTCATTTTTAATATTACCTATTTTTTTAGCACAGTACTTCTACTGTTATTATTGCTTATTTCAGCATTAATTTCAGGCTCTGAAGTGGCTTTTTTTTCTTTATCAAAAGCAGAATTAGATAATGATGAAGCCCAATCTCCTCAGCTACAAAAAATCATTAAGCAACTACAAAAACCAGATAAACTGCTTGCTACCATATTAGTTACTAATAATTTTATTAATATTGGTATTGTTATTTTATCACACTTTTTGATAGCTGCATTTTTTGAAGGAAAAAATATAGCAATAAAGGTGTTAAACTATTCTTTTGACTTAAAAATAGTCTTCGAAATGGTAATTATTACCTTTTTAATACTTCTTTTTGGTGAAATATTACCCAAAGTATATGCTTCTAGAAATAAATTAAAATTTGCAGGATTTATGGTGATTCCGTTAGGTTTTTTAAATAAAATTTTAACACCTATAACAGTACTTCTTACGCGTTCTTCTAATTTTATAAAATCTAAAATAGGGTCACAAAAAACAGATATAACAGTAGATAAACTCTCGCAGGCCCTAGAGCTTACCGATGAAAACGAAACAACAGAAGACGAACAAAAAATCTTAGAAGGTATTGTGAATTTTGGAAATACTATTGTTACCGAAATTATGCGTCCACGGATTGAAATTTTTGCTTTAGATAAAACAATTTCTTTCAAAGAAATGCTAAAACAAGTAATAGATAAAGGTCATGCGCGCACACCTATTTATGAAGAGAATATAGATACTGTTGTAGGAGTACTATTCTTAAAAGATTTACTTCCGCATTTTGATAAAAAAGATTTTGAATGGCAAACACTTATTAAAGCACCTTTTTTTGTCCCAGAAAACAAGAAATTAGATGATTTGTTGCGCGATTTTCAAGAGAAAAAAGTACATTTAGCCATTGTGGTTGATGAATATGGTGGCACATCTGGACTTGTTACGCTAGAAGATGTAATAGAAGAAATAGTAGGTGATTTGTCTGATGAATTTGATAATGATGACCTTTCGTATTCTAAAATAGATGATAAAACCTATATATTTGAAGGAAAAACAGCTATTAAAGATTTTTGTAAAGTACTAGATTTAGATTGTGAACGCTTTGATAAAGCCAAAGGAGAATCTGAATCATTAGCAGGATTGATATTAGAGATTTCGGGAAGTTTTCCTAAAAAAGGACAAGAAATAAATTTTGAAAACTTTCGTTTTATTGTAGAAGTAATGGATAAAAAACGCATTAAACAATTAAAAGTAATTCTAGATTAATTATGAAAAGACTATTAGCCTTGTTGCTGTTTTTTAGTTTAACTATTTTTTCTTGTCAAGAAGAAATATACTACCCAAAACCTAAAGCAAAACTACGTTTATCATATCCTAAGGCAACATATAAAACCATACAGTTAGATAATTGTCCTTATGAATTTAAAATAAATACCCTAGCAAAAGTAGAACGAATAAAAGACTGTAATATCACACTGAACTATCCTAATATGGATTTAGCCATAGATTTAACATACATTCCATTACACAGTAAAATGAATCTAAGCCAAGCCATTGCTGGAGTAAATAAAATAGCTACAGAACACATAAAAAGAGGAGATGGCTACTTACAACATCCTTTTGAGAGCAAAGAAAATATAGCTATGGTTATAGAAGTAAAAGGAAATGTAGCTTCTAATGCACAGTTTTATGTTTCCGATAAAAAGAAACATTTTTTAAGTGGAAGCATTTTTTTTAAACACAAACCAGCTATAGATTCTTTATTACCTGCAGTTAATTACCTACATAATGATATAAAAACCATTATAGAAACTGTAAAATGGAAAGACTAGAA